>DASSLE010000545.1:0-11089 GCA_035689725.1 Pseudolabrys sp. | reverse complement strand
GAGAATGTCGTGAGAACGATCTTTCAGCTCGCGGTGCTGGGCGTACTTGCAACTCCGGCCGGCGCAGAGTCGCTTGAGGTCTTGGGATATGCCGGCGTGCTGGGCGAGTGGGAGCTGACCGCCAGTGTTACAGGAAATGACAATACGAGGGCATATTCAGGACCATTGACGATGACGCATGTCGGCATTTGCACAGTCGATCGCCCGGAAGAAAAGAAAGGCGAAATTCGTTTCCGGTTATCAGAATCATCATCGCGAATACAGGCGACATTATTGGTTGATGGCACCGAATGCAGCTACAGTGCCCGATTACTCTGGGTGAAATAGTAGCTCTTCCGGCAGCCAGCCTTTTCTCACCTCATTTGGCTTAGTAGCCGCGCTGTCTATGCCCAATGTCCGCTTTGGGTCAAAAGCGGACATTCTGCCCGACAATTCCGATGTCCGCTTTACCCCCGAAAGCGGACATTCCATGCGGCGAGCGACATGTCCGCTTTGTGCCAATATCGGACATGTTTGATCCATCTCAATGACCCTGCGGTGGTCCCAGTTTAGTTTGTTCAGCGTCGCGTGGTGTCCCAGCGGGGGTCGAGATCGATACGGAGTGGCGGCGGCTGAGCGAGCCATTTGACATCCGGAGGACCGATGCAAGTACGAGATGTCATGACGACGCGCGTCATCACTGTAGCGCCGGATACCGAGGTCGCAGAGATCGCGAGATGTCTCCTCGAGAACAGAATCAGCGCGGTGCCCGTAGTAGAAACTGACGGGCGCCTGGTTGGCGTCGTTAGCGAAGGCGATCTCATGCGGAGATCGGAATCCGGGACAGAACACCACCCCTCCTGGTGGCTATCCCTGCTTCTGCTTCCCGAACGCCGTGCAACCGATTACCTCAAGACGCACGGTCGCCGCGCTAAAGAGGTGATGACGCGCGCACTCATTACAGCCAATGACGACGCATCGCTTGAAGAGATCGCCGAGATTCTCGAAAAGCACCGCATCAAGCGGGTTCCAGTGATCCGTGAAGGTAAGCTTGTCGGTATTGTCAGCCGGGCCGACCTCCTGCACGGCCTCATCGCGCGCCAAACTGGCGTCAGTCCTTCAATCGACGATCGCAAGATCAAGGCAACCATCGAAAAAAATCTATCAGATGCCGGTGTGCGAACTCAGCTTCTCAATGTCGTAGTTTCCGACGGTGTGGCTCGCGTTTGGGGAGTGGTTGTTACACGCGAGGAACAGGCTGCGGTTCGGGTCGCCGCCGAAGGTGCCCGGGGGGTGAAAGAGATTTTTGCCAATATCCATGTTCTTCCGTCTTATATGCGGCCCTTCATTCGAGCAGGATGATCATCTTTTTCGGCGTTAGACGGTAAGGCCCGAATGAGTTGATTGCTGATTGTCCGGCCATGAACGCAATGTCCGCTTTGGGTCATTAGCGGACATGGGGACAAGTTAGCATGATGTCCGCTTTACCCCCGATAGCGGACATTAAAGCAGCGTGTGGCACACATATCTGAGCGGAAAGGAGTTCATAATGCGTAAAACTGCACTGATGATTGCGTTCTTGATAGCACTTGTCGCACCTGCGGTCGCACAGAAAGCCAAGATTGAAACAGTGAATGCAAAATGGGTGGAATTGTTTAACAAGGGCGATTTTGAAGGGATCGCCCAGCTTTATACCGTTGACGCAACCGCATTTCCGCCTGGCTCCGCGATGGTCAAAGGTAGAGCTGCGATCGGCACAATGTGGAAAGGTATGGCGGAGCAGGTGAGCAACCCGAAAGTCACCACCCTAGAAGTTAAGCGGTTGGGCCCAACCGCAGCACGCGAGATCGGGACATTCAGCTTGATGACCAAGGGTCCGACTCCGAAGGAAGTTACAGGAAAATACCTTGTAGTGTGGGAAAGGGTCCAGGGCGAATGGAAGCTCGCAGCTGATATTTGGAACGACGGCAAATAAAAGATCAGTCCGCTTTGGGTCATTAGCGGACATAAGGCCACGTCCGGGGAATGTCTGCTTTACCCCCGAAAGCGGATATTCGCGGCTACGGCTGGAATGTCCGCTTTGGCCAAAAGCGGACTCATGCACTGCAGCAATAAGGATCCTATTCGATCACCTCGTCGGCGACCTGTTGCAGATATAGCGGTACTTCAAGGCCAAGCGCCTTGGCCGTCTTGAGGTTTATGACTAGGTCAAACTTAGTTGATTGAACGACCGGTAGATCGGCTGGCTTTTCGCCTTTGAGAATGCGCCCGGTGTAGCCACCAAGCAGACGATTGGCCTCGGTTAGGCTGGTGCCGTATGAAGCCAAGCCACCATCGACAGCGAATGATCGAAACTGTGAAACGATTGGCATCGTGGCTTGAGCTGCAAGCGCAATAATCTTCTTGCGGTGGTCGAGAAGGAATGGCTCAGCGTCTACAAACAACGCGCCAACATGCTGCTGAACGAAGTTTGTAAAGCTCGCCTCGATTTCGCTTTCGGTGCTAGCTGAACCGACGATTAGTTTTTCGCCAAACGAGTTTGCTGCAGCTTGAGCATCCTTCGCGTCATTTTCGGCGTTTGGATCTTTTGGATTTACGAGAAAACCTATTACCCCGGTCGCTGGCACTAACCGGTGCAGCAATTCAATCTGCTTGCTCGCCAATCCATTTACCAAAAATGCAATGCCCGTGATGTTATCGCCCGGTCGATTGAGGCTTGCGACAACCCCGAGTCTGACCGGGTCACCGCCCATTGTAAAAACTATCGGGATCATCGTCGGTACGACTGGCTTGGCTTTGACTACGGTGACGGTGCCTCCCGCTGCAACCAACACCCTCACTTTACGGGCGACTAGATCAGCCGCCAGCCCAGGCAATCGGTCGAAGTTGCCGTCAGCAAAGCGAGATTCAATTCTGACGTTCTGACCGTCGGTGAAGCCAGCCTCATTCAAACCTTGTCGAAACGCCGCTATGATGTCCGCAGAATTATCGGGGGACCTAGCACTGAGATAACCAATCACCGGAATCGGTTGCTGCGCGCGCGCTGTGAGCGGCCACGCGACCGCACCGCCGCCCATCACTTTGATGAAATCGCGTCGTCTCATCGCCGCCCCCGAGCCTCAAGACAGGACATCGTATGGATTAAGCAATGGCGCTGGAAGGGGGCCATTTCCGCTTTGGGTCAAAAGCAGACATCTCGCGCCGTCCAACGCATGTCCGCTTTACCCCCAATAGCGGACATTGATCAGGTCACGCTGAATGTCCGCTTTGTGCCAATAGCAGACATTGCCGGAACGCAAAAAAAATCTGCAACCACCCAGACAACCCCCCCCGGTTTTTAGCTCGGCGGGTCAAAAGTTGAATCGTTGCAAGATGTCTGTGGGTTACCACCGGAAGCCGGACGGACCAACTCCGACACCCGGTCCGCCGTAATAGCCGTAGCCATAGCGAGGCTGACCATAGTAGCCGTAGCCAGGCTAACCGTAGTAAGGCTGCGCATAATAGGGACGATAGGCGCGCCGCGTATTGTAGCATCGCCCAAAGCGGTCGCAGACCAGGCGGACATCCTGAAAGTGGCTTTCGCCCAGTCCAGCCAGGTTGTTAACCGGCATGGCCGAGACGCTGCCAATCGAAGTTGCGCCGATCGCTGCTGCCGCTCAGTGTCACTTTTTTCATCGTAAAATCTCCTTTTTTTTGGAGAAACCCAATCACTGGCATCGCCGGCTGCTACGCACGCACAATGAGCGGGCAGTTGAGTGAGATGAGCCAGGACGAAACAGTTCCAGTCAGTGTCGTTGCTTTACGAGCCGACGCATACTCACCCGATGGCAAGAACGTAATCATTTCTCTGAAGACCAAATTCTCCACCGCTGAACGCAAATATTCTGTGCCTCTTGAGTGACGACCTCATAGTGGACCTTCAAAGGCTGAATGCTTCTACAGACGCGAGGTCAGGTGAGCCTTCGGTTCAGCCCGCGGGTGCCTCGAACCCTGCCGAACATATGGACGTCACGATGGCCGACGAGGATTCGTGGAAGCGAAATTTGTGATGCACAGCCCGCTAGGTAGCAGGAGATCGTGACGATGGCGGATTTCAAGACGCGGTGGGTAGCCACATCAGCACTGCAAGTTAGGTAAGCCCTACTGCTTCATTGGTCCCCCCGAATCGTCGATGAGCTGCTGAGTGCGTCATCTTTGGGAACCATATGGCAAGCTCGTTTTCCCCTCGTTTCCCAAGATTTTCATCGCAACTATTCTTGCAGTCGTTATGAGCAGCGTCGGTGCGTATGCACAGCGTGCCAGCGCCCCAACACATAAACGAGCGGAAACCACTGACATGGTTGACGCTAATGGCAACCGCGCCAGTTGGAGGCCGGGGCACACAGCGAACTGAACTAGAGGTCAAAACGTCCCGTCAATAACTCTCATCGCCACTACTGCCTTCAGGTTCTTCACTTTAGATCCAGCTTTAGCGGCACGACTGGGCTAGGCGCATCGTGTGGAACAGGACCCGGCTCCAACCGGCAGGGAAACGCACCAGCGTTGAACGTTGCTCAAAAATAAAGGGGCCGCCAACTGAGGCGGCCTCACATTGTGAAGGTGGTCACCATTAATCGTTGACGGCTTCCTTGACCGCAACACGCTAATTTCGACCCTGCGTCAGACTTATGGGCAGGGCTTTGCTCCCGGGCAACCCGGCCACAAGAAACTGAGCGAAATCCTCCACGAGTTAGACATCGAGTCGCTGAGCCCCCTCGTCGAAGGCCTGCCGCCGCCCCCGTGTGAAAGCGGCAAACACCTAACAAAGACGAGAGCCATCATGGATTTTCGGAAGAGGTTCATCGTGGAGCCCCATGTCACGTTTAAACTTGGCAACATTGATCCATCGTACATCCGCTTTATGCCGAAAGCAGACATTCCACCATTCATTCGATCACCTCATCGGCGCGGGCGAGCAACGCAGGTATTACGACATGGACTCATCGATAAAGCCGCCTGAAAGACGCGGCTACTAGTTTTGCCAGAGCTATCCGATCGCTTTCTTGACCCGTTCCTCTGTGAACGGTGCATGGCGCAAGCGTTTGCCGGTGAGGGCCATGATAGCATTCGACACTGCTGGCGTGATCAGCGGCGTCGCCATCTGACCGACCCCAGTCGGATGATTGTCGGTCTGGATCACCTCGACATGCATCGGCGGCACATCGCGATTGCGCGACACGGTGTAATCATAGAAATTCGACTGCTCTACCGCACCGTCCTTGATGCTGATGCGCTCGGTGAGCGCCAGTCCGATGCCGTAGACGATGCTACTCTCGGTTTGCGCCACCACGTTATCCGGCTGCACCGCCGTGCCGCAGTCGATGGCGCACCAGACGTTGTGGACCTTGATCTTGCCGGTGCTCCGGTCGACCGAGATATCCACCACCGCCGCCACTTGCGTGCCGGAGTAGTCGATGTAGGCGGCGCCAAGACCATGGCCCTCGAGCTTCTTGCCCCAATCGGCCATTTGCGCGGCGCGTTCCATCACCTTGTGAGCGCGCGGCGTCTTCGACAGCAGGTTGAGCCTGTATTTCACCGGATCGACGCCGCGCTGGTAGGCGAGCTCGTCCACGAAAGTTTCAGTGGCAAACTTGTTGGCGGTGAAACCAATGCCGCGCAGCGGCGCCGTTCGCACGCCGGTATCTTCATAGACTTGCTCTACCAGCTGGTGCGCGACGTCGTAGCCCTTGGCGTCGGCGCCGAGCATCAGGATGAAGTCCTTCTTGCCGGCCTTCTCGTAGCGCACCGGATCGGCGAACGGCGTCACCCGGTCGCCTACCAGCCGATGCTGCCACGCCACGAGCTTGCCCGAAGCATCGAAGCCGGCCTTGAGCAGATGCGCCGAGAGCGGCCGAAAGCGGCCATTCTTGATGTCGTCCTCCCGCGTCCATATCGATTTCACCGGCTTGCCGATGGCCTTTGACAGCAGCACCGCATCCACCAGGAAATCCATGTCGCGGGGGCCACGGCGGCCAAAGCCGCCGCCGATCAACGTGTCATGGAGCTTGACCTTGCTACGGTCGATGCCAAGCGCCTGGGCGGTCGCCTCGAGCGCCATGGTCTGGCTCTGGGTGCCGCACCACACTTCGGCGGAATCGCCCGCGGGTGAGACAGAGGCGACGCCATTCAGCGGTTCCATCTGAGCGTGATAGGCGTAATCACAGAGATATTCTGCCTCGAAGGTCGAGGCGGCCTTGGGCATCTCGGCGCGAGCGTCGCCGAGCTTGAACCAATCCGTCGCCTTGGCGCTGGGATCGCGGGCCGTCGCGGCAAAGCTTACGAGACCCTTCTCGCTATCGAAGCCCCAGGCCTTGCCATCCCTGGTCCAGCTTACGCTGCCTTCGACCGCTCCGCGGGCCGCAAAGGCCGCCCACGGCGTCTCGGCGATGACCCCGACGCCATAGGGCAGCTTCACGGCTTTGACGACGCCCTTGGCCGCCATGACCTTGGCTTCGTCAAATTTCTCCGGTGCCGCGCCCTCGACCGGCGCACGCACCACCGCGCCGTACAGCATGCCCGGCACCTGCACGTCGATCGAGTATTGCGCGCTGCCGTTGACCTTGTGCGGCAGCTCGGCCCGCATCACGTCCTTGCTGATCAGACGGAAGTCGACGGGCTTTTTCAGTTCCTCCGGCTTCACCTCCGGCGCCTGAACCGGCACCTCTGCGAAGGCCGCGAGCTCACCGTAAGTGAGCTTGCGGCCCGATCTGGCGTGCACGACGATGCTCGGCTCAGTGGAAAGCTCCTCGACCGGCACGCCAAATTTCTTCGCGGCGTTGTCGAGCAGCACGCGGCGCGCCTGGGCGCCGAACAGCCGCAGGTTCTTGTAGTAGCTCGTCACCGCGTTCGAGGCCGCAGTATACATCATGCCGCCGAAGCCCGGATTGCCGTAGATCTTCTCGTTGACGGGAGCCGGCACGATCTTCACCTTGTTCCAGTCAGCATCGAGTTCCTCGGCGATGATCAGCGGCAGCGAGGTCATCGACCCTTGCCCCATCTCGGTCGCCGCCGACATGATGGTAATGGTGCCATCCGGCGCGATGCTGACCCATGGGCTCAGCGCCGGACCGCTGCGCTCGTCGGCAATCACCGCGGCGTCGGTGCTGCCGCCAAGTGCGATAGCGAAGGAAAGGCCCGCGGCCCCCATCATCACCTGACGGCGGGAAACGGCGGCTTCGAATCTGTTGATATGCGCGTTCATGTCACGCCTCCCGCGCCGCGCGCTCGATTGCGCGCACGATGCGCTGATAGGTGCCGCAACGGCAGATGTTGGTGTTCATGTGTTCGACGATCTGCTCGCGCGTCGGCTTAGGATTGTGCTTGAGCAGGTCGGCCGCGCTCATAATCTGGCCGGACTGGCAGTAGCCGCATTGTGGCACGCGTTCGGCGAGCCAGGCCTTCTGCACCGGATGACTGGAATCCGACGACAAGCCCTCGATTGTCGTCACGGATTTGCCGGCAACCTCCGAAACTTGCGTTTGGCATGAGAATGCACGATTGCCCTCGATGTGCACCATGCAGGCGCCGCACAGGCCAGCACCGCAGCCGAATTTGGTGCCAGTAAGCTTCAAATCTTCGCGGATTACCCACAGCAGCGGGGTATCCGGCGGCGCATCAGTTGTCGCCGCCTTGCCATTCACAAGGAAATTGGTGGCCATTGCTTCCTCCCTGGACGCCCAAGGCCGTGACGGGCCTCGCTAATCATCCTGCGAACAAGCAGGAATGGCAATGGCTAGCCATGCGACGCTCGTCGTCGTTGTTCACTGACGGGCTCAACTCCAAATCCGGGAGCAGTTGCCGTTTACTTGAGGGGCGGGTTTGAGCCGGTGAATGTCCGCTTTGGGTCATTAGCGGCATTGAGGCAAGTCGATGCGATGTCCGCTTTACCCCCGAAAGCGACATTGATGGGTAATCCTTGCATGTCCGCTAAGTACCAGAAGCGGACAAACGCACGCAGCAAACAGCATCCTTATTTGATCACCTCGTCGGCGGTGGCGAGCAACTGTGGATGGAGATTCCGCACAGTGAAAACATCCTTCCAACAAACATGCCTCAAGCGCGCCATCGCGAACTGATAA
Organism: Pseudolabrys sp.; assembly: GCA_035689725.1. Taxonomy (GTDB): domain Bacteria; phylum Pseudomonadota; class Alphaproteobacteria; order Rhizobiales; family Xanthobacteraceae; genus Pseudolabrys. The sequence continues at coordinate 2,993 of DASSLE010000545.1, read as the reverse complement.
AGAAATTAGAGTTTCCTACTCAGTCGGCAAATCCACCCGCGAATTGAAGTGGGATTTTGGCGGTCAACGGCGAATGATTACTAAATCATCGCCTCTCAAGATGGCGCGATCTAATCAGCGTCATCGAGTTGCGGACGTGGCGCTTTAAGGCCATGCTGATCGGAGAAGCGAAGCGCATCGATGATCATTTTCTTTGCTTGCTCCGGTTGCTCATCATGCGTGTACTCAAGTCCAAGGATATTGGCGAATACATCCTCGTCAAGGGACTCGAGTTTGTCAGCCAATTCTTTCAAGGTCATAGCATTACTCCTATTTGCTATTACGATTTCGCATCTGAGCGAAAAAATTAGAACGCATGTCGTCGCCGAAAGGGCTGCCCAATCAGAAGAAGAAGTTGACCGGCGATCCGAGTTCAAGACCCGTATCCCCACAATGCTCAGTTCGTTCATCCTTACTTAATTCGCGCCTATTCATGACGACGCATAGCAGAGTCGGCCTTGGTGTCGCGCATGAAAGCGAGATGCTGATCATGCCGGTGAGGTAATAGTAGAACCAGCTTTCGTGGCCTTGAGACTTGAACCACAGGGCTACCGAGTCGGCTGTGCCACCGAAGATTGAAACCGTGATGGCATAAGGAAGCCCGACACCAAGGGCGCGGACCTTAGTCGGAAACAATTCTGCCTTTATAACGGCGTTGATCGACGTGTACCCCGACACGATCATCCAGGCCGCCGCGATCAACAGGAAGGCCGTGAACGGCCCCTTGGCTGCCTGCAGGGTCGTAAGTAGTGGAACCGTAAAAAGAACGCCGCTGACGCCGAAGGCGATGAGCAGCCACTTGCGCCCGATGCGGTCCGAAATCGCGCCACAGATCGGCTGCAGGATGATTCCAAAAACGAGCGAGCTGAGCGTGACCAAAGTGGTGTGGTCATCGGTGAGGCCGACCGAAAGCTTGAGAAATTTCTGCATATAGGTCGTGTAGGTATAGAATGCTGCGGTGCCGCCGGCGGTCAGGCCAACCACAAGCAGAACCTCGCGCGGATATTTCATCAATGCGCGAATCGAAGACGTCCGATTTGTAATTTTCTGCGCGGCCTCGAAGACGTCGGTCTCATGCAGATTGCGTCGCATAATGAGCGCGACGACAGCAAGAAGTGCTCCGATGAAAAAAGGAATGCGCCAGCCCCAAGCGCGGAGTTCCTCGCCGGTCAAGAAGACCCTCTGCAGCAGAAGGAGCACGATCAGCGCGCAAATTTGTCCGCCGATCAGCGTCACATATTGGAAGCTTGAATAGAACCCGCGATGACGCTGGTCGGCCATTTCCGTGAGGTAGGTCGCGCTTGTCCCATATTCGCCGCCGAGGCTCAGTCCTTGGATGATGCGCGCCGCGCCGAGCAAGATAGGCGCATAAATTCCGATTGACGCATAAGTCGGCGTCACTGCGACGATCAGCGAGCCGAAACACATCAAAGTGACCGACAGCATCAGCGCGCCGCGGCGTCCGTAACTGCGCAAATACCAGCATGATGTTCGCTTCGATTAACGTCTGCTTGTGACCCATGGTGGACATTCGCTGCGCGGCGCCATGCCTCTACCAATTCACGCGAGACGATGGTCAGCGGTTCGCCGGTACGGCAGCGAAAGCGTTCGGAGCCAAGAAGCCCGTATTGTTGGTCATATCGTCGTCAAACGACGCCAACGCCGCGCACTGTCTTCGCAACATATTGGAAATACTAGTGGGCCCGGGAGAAGTGCCACGACCTTGCAGTGCACTAGCCGATGTCCGCTTTGTGCCAATAGCGGACATCGTTGGCCAGCTGATGCCCCAAGAGCGCCGGTGACACGTTGCTTGCTATCAATGAAAAGGCGTGGGGAATCAACACCAACTGGCTTCGTCGGTGCGGGGCGCGCGGAAGAGTTCTTGAATATTCGCCTCCATCAAGCGAAACCCGATATTCCCATACAACTTCTGCCGCCCCTCGTTGAGCACGAAGCTCGGACTGCCTTCGATCCGCATCTTGTCGGCGTCTTGGGTGTCCGCTGCCAAGTGGGCGAATGCGATGCCACTGTGGATGCGTTCTTCGATAGCGCCGATATCGGCGCCGAGGGCCTCGGCTATCTCGCATTGGATATCCCAGCAAGAAATGTCCCGGCAATCTCGAAAGAACGCACAGCGAAATGCCCACATAACTTGATCGAAAACGCGCGGTGCGGATTGGCGACCTACCACTCCGGAGTCGTTTTGCCACTGTTGGAGTGCTTTCAAGAACAAATGCGCGCTCGCTGACGTCAAGGGGCGCGTCTTCAACCAGATCTCGGGGTGAACCTGAATATGGGGGAACCTCTCCGCCACCTGTCGCAAATGCGCGTTGAATCCCTCATATCCGCGCTTGTCTTTCCAGGTCGAAGGGATCTTGCGGGCAGTATCGCCGAACACGGAGCAGAACCGGTACTCGATCCGGATGTTGGCGCCAAATTGTTCTTCGATTGCATTGATGCGAGCTTGCGCGACATAGGCCCATACACACAAGACGTCCGAGAAATATGTAATTTCGACCACGCTCATCTCACATTTCCCATGCAAGCGGCGCCATTAAATTGCGGCGATAACGCGCTGAAGTTTAACGGTGACAGCTTCGGCGATCGTTTTGAGCGTCGGATTTCCAACTTACGCCATGGATATGGCCGGGTCGATAGCGGCGACTTCAATCTGGCCGCCTCCGAGATCCTGCACGATCACATTGCACGGCAGCATCGTGCCGATCTTGTCGTCGGCGGTCAGCGCCTGATGCGCTAGCGGAGGATTGCATGCGCCAAGTATCCGGTATTCCCGGAAATCGCGGTCGAGCTTTTTCTTCATCGTCGCTTTGACATCGATATCGGTCAGAACGCCAAATCCCTCAGCTTTGAGGGAATCAATGACGCGTTCGACTATGGCTGGGAAGTCGCCCCTCACGGTCTTGGCGATATAGTATTTCATTTAAGTTCAACGC
>DASSLE010000544.1:0-8526 GCA_035689725.1 Pseudolabrys sp. | reverse complement strand
ACTGACCTGATTTCGAGAATCAGCGACTCCGGTCGCTCTACCGAACGGTTTTCCTCGCCTTGTCCCCGGGCACGCCCGCGAGCGACCACGCCACGGATCGGCATGGAAGTCCCATTTTCTCGTCATTTTTCTGTTATGGCCGGAGGCATAAAAACCTACCCGCCATAGCCCAGAAAAAACTTTTCGTGAGGTCGGGAAGGCTCAATACTGCTTGGGTCCTCGGGGTCCGTTGTCCCCGAAGTTCACCGGTCAGACACAAGATTTAGTGTTTGATTCAGATTTGACGACTATCTCTTGTTGACGCGTACGACGAGTCCACTTAGCTTTGATGTGTTCGGTGGCGTTGAGTTTCAGGTTCCCTCCGGACCCTCAGAACGGCTTTTCAGTCGCGAGCTCAACCCACGCCAGGACTATGGCGTTTTGGGAGAGGGACTTGCTGTGTGCCCGGGGCAAAAACCCCGGATCGAAGCGGTGCCGGGTGAGAGCATCGGGCTTATATGGGGCGAGTGGGTCGAACGAGTTGAGCAACGACAGCGGATCGGGACAGGTCCGTCAGAATCAAAAGGACGGTGGTTAACCGTCCGGCAATTTGGGGCACGAGACACATGCGAATTGAGCGGTGCTACACCAAGGATGGACAGTCGGCCTACGCAGGCATCGAGTTCCGGCTTACCACCAGCGAGATCCGCAACCCGGACGGCTCGGTGGTTTTCAAGCTCGACAATGTTGAGGTGCCGGAATTCTGGTCGCAGGTCGCCTCCGACGTGCTGGCGCAGAAATATTTCCGCAAGGCAGGTGTCCCTGCCCGCCTGAAGAAGATCGAAGAAAATTCAGTGCCCTCGTCCCTGTGGCGCTCGGTCGCCGACGAGGAGGCGCTCGCCACACTGCCCGAAAAGGAGCGCTACATCGGCGAACATTCGTCCAAGCAGGTGTTCGATCGTCTCGCCGGCACCTGGACCTATTGGGGCTGGAAGGGCGGCTATTTCGATTCCGAGGAAGACGCGCAGGCCTACTTCGACGAGCTGCGCTACATGCTGGCTGCGCAGATGTGCGCGCCGAACTCGCCGCAATGGTTCAACACCGGTCTGCACTGGGCCTACGGTATCGATGGTCCCGGCCAAGGCCACTATTACATCGATCCTTTCACCGGCAAGCTGACGAGATCCAAGTCGGCTTACGAGCATCCGCAGCCGCACGCCTGCTTCATCCAGTCCGTCTCCGACGACCTGGTGAACGAAGGCGGCATTATGGACTTGTGGGTACGCGAGGCGCGGCTGTTCAAATACGGCTCCGGCACCGGCTCGAATTTCTCCAAGCTGCGCGGCGAAGGCGAAAAGCTGTCCGGCGGCGGCAAATCGTCCGGCCTGATGTCATTCCTGAAAATCGGCGACCGCGCCGCGGGCGCGATCAAGTCGGGCGGCACGACGCGCCGCGCGGCTAAAATGGTGATCGTCGATGTCGATCACCCGGATATCGAAACCTATATCAATTGGAAAGTCCTTGAAGAGCAGAAGGTGGCGGCGCTCGTCACCGGCTCCAAGATCAACCAGAAGCATCTGAAAGCCGTTCTCAAGGCCTGCGTGAATTGCGAGGGCTCGGGCGACGATTGCTTCTCGCCGGAGAAGAACCCCGCGCTCAAGCGCGAGATCAAGCTCGCGCGCCGCGCGATGGTGCCGGATAATTTCATCAAACGCGTGATCCAGTTCGCCAAACAGGGCTATAAGGACATCGACTTCCCGACCTACGACACCGATTGGGACAGCGAGGCCTATCTCACCGTCGCGGGGCAGAACTCGAACAATTCGGTGCGCGTCACCGACGGCTTCCTCAAGGCCGTTGAATCTGACGCGAAATGGGACCTCACCTATCGCAAGAACGGCAAGATCGCGAAGACGCTCGATGCGCGCGCGCTGTGGGAGAAGATTGGCTACGCCGCCTGGGCTTCAGCCGATCCGGGCCTGCAATACCACACTACCGTCAACGACTGGCACACCTGCCCGGCCTCCGGCGAAATCCGCGCCAGCAATCCGTGCTCGGAATACATGTTCCTCGACGACACCGCCTGCAATCTGGCGTCACTGAACCTGCTTACATTCCGCGACATAAAGACCGGCAAATTCCAGATCGAGAGTTACGAGCACGCGGTGCGGCTGTGGACCGTGGTGCTGGAAATCTCGGTGATGATGGCGCAATTCCCCTCGCGCGAGATCGCCGAGCTCTCCTACGAGTTCCGTACGCTCGGCCTGGGCTACGCCAATATCGGCGGTCTGCTGATGACGTCCGGAATCCCCTATGATTCCGATGCCGGCCGCGCCATCTGCGGCGCGCTCAGCGCGATCATGACTGGCGTGTCCTATGCGACCTCGGCCGAAATGGCCGAGAAGCTGGGGCCCTTCCCCGGCTACAAGAAAAACCGCGAGCACATGCTGCGCGTGATGCGCAATCACCGCCGCGCCGCTTACAACGAGCGCACCGGTTACGAGAAAGTCGCAACGCCGCCGGTCCCGCTCGACCACGCCGCCTGCCCCGATCAGGCGCTGATCGCGCACGTCAAGGCAGCATGGGACCGTGCGCTCACGCTCGGCGAAAAGCACGGCTACAGAAACGCGCAGGCCACCGTGATCGCGCCCACCGGCACCATCGGCCTGGTGATGGATTGCGACACCACCGGAATCGAACCAGACTTCGCGCTGGTGAAGTTCAAGAAACTCGCCGGCGGCGGCTACTTCAAGATCATCAACCGCGCGGTGCCGGAGGCCCTGCGCACGCTCGGCTATTCCGAAGCCGACATTGCGGAAATCGAGGCTTACGCGGTCGGCCACGGCACGCTGGCGCAGGCACCGGCCATCAACCACACCACATTATTGGCCAAGGGCTTCACCGAGGAAGCCATCGCGAAAGTGGAAAAGGCGCTGCCGACGGCGTTCGACATCAAGTTCGTCTTCAACAAGTGGACGCTTGGTGAAGACTTCTGCCGCGACAAGCTCGGCATCTCAGCCGAGGACCTCGCTTCGCCCACATTCGACCTCCTCGTCGCGTTCGGCTTCGGCAAGCGCGAGATTGAGGCCGCCAATATCCACGTGTGCGGCGCCATGACGGTGGAAGGCGCGCCACACCTCAAGGCCGAACACTATCCGGTGTTCGACTGCGCCAATCCGTGCGGCCGCACCGGCAAGCGTTTCCTTTCGGTGGAAAGCCACATCAAGATGATGGCGGCGGCGCAGCCGTTCATCTCGGGCGCCATCTCCAAGACCATCAACATGCCGAACGAGGCGACGGTCGAGGATTGCAAGGAAGCCTATCTACTCTCCTGGAAGCTGGCGCTCAAGGCCAACGCGCTTTACCGCGATGGTTCCAAGCTCAGCCAGCCGCTCAATTCGCAGCTGATCGCGGATGAGCAGGACGAGGAAGACACCGTCGAAGCCTTCCTCGAGCGTCCCGCCGCGGCGCGCGCCACAGCGCTCGCCGAGAAAATGGTCGAGAAGGTCGTCGAGCGTATCGTGGTGATGCGCGAGCGTGAGCGCATGCCCGACCGCCGCAAGGGCTACACGCAGAAGGCGGTCGTCGGCGGCCACAAGGTCTATCTCCGTACCGGCGAATATGACGACGGCCGGCTGGGCGAGATCTTCATCGACATGCACAAGGAAGGCGCTGCGTTGCGCTCCATCATCAACAATTTCGCCATCGCGGTGTCGCTCGGCCTGCAATACGGCGTGCCGCTAGAGGAATATGTCGACGCTTTCACCTTCACCCGCTTCGAACCGCAAGGCCCGGTGCAGGGCAATGACTCGATCAAATACGCGACCTCGATCCTCGACTACGTTTTCCGCGAGCTCGCCGTCTCCTATCTGGAGCGCTTCGATCTCGCCCATGTGGATCCGGGCGAGGCCGGCGGCTTCGACGCGCTCGGCAAGGGCGTGGAGGAAGGCAAGCCCGCGACCAACTACGTGTCGAAGGGCCTGACGCGTTCGCGCACGGATCGTCTCTCCGTGGTACGCGGCGTTCCGGCGCCAACGACCGGCGGCAATGTCACCGCCATCGCCGCGGTCGGCGGCGCGCGGGCCGAGGTTGCTGGCACCACCGCGCTCAAGGCCGAGCCGGAAGCAAAACTCTCGCCGGCGGAGCAGCTCGAGCAGCGCATCGATCCGCAAGATGTGCGCGCACATGCCAAGGCGGCGGCCTTCGAGAAGCGCGCCGAGGCGCGCGCCAAGGGCTACGAAGGCGAGGCCTGCGGCGAATGCGGTAATTTTACTTTGGTGAGAAATGGCACCTGCATGAAGTGCGACACGTGCGGGTCAACGACGGGGTGTTCGTGAGTAGTTCGAAAAGCACGAGAGACATGGAGCGCGCACAAGCCGCGTTCCACAAGAAGGAAATCCAGGCCCGCGAGGGCGCTTCCGCGACGGCCGAATACAAGGCCGCGGGCCAGGCTGAGCGCGCCAAGACCGAGCGGCTTAGAGCGCTTCGGCTTGCCAAGGAAGCGGCCGACCGCGAAGCCGCCGCGAAAGCGCCGCCGCATGCGGCAAAGCCACCGGCGAAGACCAAGGCTAAGAAGAAGCCGAAGTAGGCTCGCGGACGTTTTCCGTTATTCGTCGAAAAGTTTCTTCTAAAGTCGCTTTGCTTTATCTATGACCACAACCCTGTTGCGCTCCGGCCGGAAGCGCACAATCAATAACCCTCTGGTGATCGCCAGCGATAGGAACCACCTGTTCAGACTTCCCCGCGTCCAAGGCCAGGAATGCCGCCGTTTTTCGGCCCGCTCCTTGCCGCAATGAACAATTATACCAGCGGCATGACGTCTCCATTCGCGTGGCACTATGACCGCGGCGAGACCCTCGCTGATGCTGTCGTCCACATCCTCGGCGTCGCATTGGCGATTGGCGGCGCCGCAGTACTGTTCCTCATCGCTATGCACCACGGCACTATCGCGCAGTTCGCAGCAGTCACGATCTATCTGGCCGGACTGCTTGCGATGTTCAGCTTCTCCGCGGCGTATAATCTGTGGCCGGTGTCGCCGTTCAAATGGTGGCTGCGCCGCCTCGATCATTCGGCGATCTATCTGCTGATTGCAGCGACCTACACCGCCTTCATGCTGCCGATGCATGGCGCGACCCCTGCCGTCGTGCTCGCGATCATCTGGGCCGCCGCGCTTGCAGGCATGGCAATCAAGCTTTTATGGCCGGGTCGTTTCGACCGCGCATCGGTCGCGCTCTATCTCGCAATGGGCTGGAGCGGTCTTTTCGCGATCGAGCCGGTCGCCGCCGCGCTCGCGCCGGTGACACTCGCGCTTATCGCTACCGGCGGCGTGCTCTATTCGGCCGGCGTCATGTTCCACGCGTGGAGAAGCCTGCGCTTTCAGAACGCGATCTGGCACGGCTTTGTGCTCATTGCCGCGTTCTGTCATTACGCCGCCGTACTGACATCCGTGGCGGGATGATCGCGCGCGATGTTCCTTCGCGTCGATCATCACATGATCGACTGAGCCGCCATGGCATCCGCTTTCGAAGCGAGTTTCAGAAACTTCGAATAATCGCCACAGCGACTTTATCGACGGCACTGATGTATTTGCCGTCAAACAGAATGATGTCGAAGCTGGCCGCAAAGGCCAGCGTGGCCAGTAAGCGCAGCATACAAATATCGTTGTCCTGAAAATTTAAGATGCGCTTATCTGGATGATTATAATCTGAATCGAGTCTAGCCGATCTTCAGTCGGACTGCGCTGAAATACCGCCACCAGCCCCGATGCGCGCAGCCGACCCTGCAGCGAAGCTTAATTCACGTGTTCGTTATCAACGCGATCGCCCCGCCCTAAACCGCCTGCACTGCCTTGCGGCAGGCGGGTGGCAGACGCTTCACATTCTGTTTGAGGCAATCGAACGCCTGCAGGCCTTCCGCCGGCACCTTTGAGCAGTAGTGCTTGAAGGCGCGGCCGCAATATTTACGCGCCGCGTCCGCCGCGTTGTAAGGGGCCAGATCTTTCGCCAGCGCGGGCTCCGCCGTTGCGACGAGAGCCAGTGCGATCCCGCAGGCGGCGACTACCGCCAGGCGATTGAGAACGGTCATCGAAAACTCCCACGTTACCTCATTACTACCGGCGACGTGGCGGCGGTGCCAGTGTTCCCAGGTCCCGTTGCCAGATCGTGCCACGATCAAATTGTATGATCATGCCATTCGGGGAAAAAACCGCGCCTTGATTCCAATTCTCGACCCAAATCCGGTTCGGGGAAAACCAATCCATCCAGGCGCGCGATGGTTCACCAGCCTCATTTACGACATTCAGGTCCCACCCATTCTGGGTCACATAGGCCGGATTGCCGACAAGACCGAACCTGCATCCCTGCACGCATCGATATTTGCCAGTAAGGTTCACAGTCTGCGCTGATGCCCCAGTCACGATAAGCGCGGCGAACATGGCAATGACAAACGAAAATAGTCTCATTGGATCGTCTCCCGTTGTTCTCAAAGGCGCAGTTACGCGATCACCCGTCAGCCCGGGCCGTTCAGAAATCAAGGAATACCTACGCAGACGAATAGCCTCAAAACATTGACGCAAATCAACAAGGCGACCGCTGACCTGCACATTGTGAGGTGATAAAGAGCGGCAAAATCGGGTCAATCAGTCTGGATCGAGTGCGGCTTGATCGACTGGGCACGCCCAATTTCACCGTTGACCCAAATCAAAGCCTCGCCGCTGGTTTGGGGCTCTCATGATCCTTAGCTTTCGGAGGAGAACGCTATGGCGATCACTCACGCGCACGCGCGGCTCAGCATCAGCGGTTTAGGTTGGGGCTTTTCCACGGCACTCGTCGTGCTCTTTGTGCTTTGCATGCTGGCGGCTTTGTTCGTGCCAGTGCGTCTAGCCCACGGCTGGGTAAACCTGTTTTCGGACGCACCGATCGATTCCTCACGCGTGTGGGTCGATGGGCTGATCTGGAGCATCGTTGTCGGATGGCTGCTCGCGCTGGTGTTCGGCACGATCTACAATTGGATTGTTGCGCGCCGCGCGGTGGAACTCTTCCACGGCTGACGGACGCGGCTCCGCACCAAGAAAGACGCGGATAGCCGGATGATGGAGAGAGTCTCCTCACGACTGTCGTTATCGATCGGGATCACCTGCCTCAAGATCGACTTCGCCGCGTCCAAGGCCAGGAACCCGTAAGCTGCGCGATGTCCTTCGGGACGATCATTGGCCGCTGGTTTCCAACGAAGAAAATAGTCTAAATAAAAGCAAAGAGGTGAGGCCATCGGATGAAGCGGGGAAACCCCATTTCGCTTATTGAAAACGGAGCCTTGAGTTGCGCGATCGGGCTGATGCTCATTGCATTTCCCTCGGCATCAGCGAATGCGGAGCAGCCACCCGGCAAACAGTGCGTCTCTGTTTCCAAGCAGGAGTATGACAGCGCCAAAAGGCAAAAGTTGCTGCGTACGCGTTTTAGCACGTATGTGAGAATGGGCCGGCTTGGGCGGCGCTCCTACTGGTATTGTCACTCATAGCGCACGATGAGCGATTCCTGTCCTGACCGCGTCAGCGAACCCTCACGCCTTCTGCCGGTCGTTATCGATCGGGATGACCTGCCCCGAGATCGACTTCGCCGCATCCGACGCCAGGAAAACTGCAAGCTGCGCGATGTCCTTCGGATCGATCATCGCCTTGATTGATGACGCCGCCAGCGCGTCGGCCTTCACGTTTTCCAGGGATCGACCGCTGATCTGCGCGCGTCCTTGAAACACCCGGACGATGCGGTCGCCCTCGACCGCCCCGGGCGCGATTGCATTGGCGCGGATGCCCCATTCGCCAAGCTCCATCGCCAGCGTCTTGGTGAGTCCAATTACGCCCCATTTGGTCGCCGCGTAAGGGCTGCGGTTGGGAAAGCCGTAACGCCCCGCAATCGACGACATGTTGATAATGCAACCGGCCGTCGATTTCTTCAGGTGCGGGATGGCAAGCCGCGACACGTCGAACATAGCGGTAAGATTGATGGCGATGACCTTGTCCCAGTCGTCCGGCGGATATTCGGCGACCGGTAGCGTCAGGCCCGCAATGCCGGCATTGTTGATGAGTACGTCGAGTCCGCCGAGCGCGGTGACCGCCTCTGACACCATGCGCTCGATCTCGGCGCGGCTCGCCATATCGCAGCGTCGGGCGAAGATGCCGGGGATTTCCTTGGCAATCGCCGCAAGCGCCTTGTCGTCGATGTCGCAGACGAAAACCTTGGCGCCTTTCGCGGTAAAGGCACGCGCAAACTCGCGGCCGATGCCGGCAGCGCCGGCGGTGATCAACACCCGTTGCGGCATAGTTCCCCCCTTTTGTCAGTTTTTTGTCTAGCTTAGGCGCGTCTCAGTTTTACCATGAAATAGCGGTCCACTGCGCACGTCATCCGCCTTTGTTGCGAAAGGTCCTCAATGCCGCGGAAGCTTTCCGGCGTCATCGCCGTTGCCGCATGCCTTCTGTTGGCGGCGGCAGTAGCGGCGGAGCCCGCGCCCACAGCGCCCGCCCATAAAATGCGGCATGTGACCCGTCACCAC
>DASSLE010000543.1:0-3856 GCA_035689725.1 Pseudolabrys sp. | reverse complement strand
GCCCGAATGCCTGGGCCAACCGGTCGTGCAGTCGACCGGCGATGCTAATCGAATCTTCTCGGCGGTAATTGATGAAAATCGTACCGGCCATGGCCCCTATCGGGTCCTCGAAAAGTTCCAAATCTTAACGCAGGACCAGTCAAATCACTATGAGCTAGTTCACAGGGTCCAGTTCGCGGGATTGGCGGATGGGTTGAAGCAGGTCAGCTATCGGCCTGAAAGCAGTCATGTTCGTCACTACCGAGCTACCTCACCTAAACGCCATGGCTGACATTTTGAAGTTATGCGAATTGAAAAATTTTAACGTGAACTGCACTGAAAATTGAAATATGCATGAGTATCCCATTAGGTCCAGAATGATATCCCCCAGCCCAGCTTTACTAGGGCATAGCTGACCCTGATTTTTTTGACATGCACTTGATTAGAATAATGTTTGCAGATGGCTGCAGCATATTTGTCTAACAACAATTTAAGTTAACGCGCGCATAGTACACACCCCATCAAACTTGACGCTGCCGACAACGGATGATTTTGGGAACTGATTGTACCCATTACCATCCATCATGGTGGCAGTGATGACCTTTGCAAATGCCGTGCTCCTGTGGAGCCAAAATCGACCCCTGCCGGTCTTGACTAGCAAACCGCGAGTCAGGGCAGATAAAATGCACAAACAACGCACAGGCTTATTGCGACTGGAAACGATCCGTTGGCACGTGGTCTTCTGGAGCGCGAGCTACTGGAGCGCGGCCTTCTAGAGTACGTTCGCGCTCATGGTGCGTTGCTGTGCGCTTGGCAGGTGATGGCTTTTCAGAGCTTGTTTTGCTAGGTGCGGTATAGAACTGGTTTGGCTGACAGGACCCGCCCGCTCCGCTGACCGTTGCTCGACATTGCTCAATAGTGACGAAGCCGCAGTTGGTACTTCCGTTTTGATAAACGGCGCACCATTTATAGGGGTCAGCGTTGGCTGGACTGGCAATGCAGAGCGGCGATGTGGCGAATCCGACGGCGACGGCGAGACCATACAAGTTTTTGTACATGAATCACCTCACGAATGAATCACCTCACGAATGCGATTTCTGGTGAATATAACACCGATGCGCGTTTTAGTCGTGAGATCACGACAATCCGAACGAAGAAATCTCATGAGTCGCCTGATTCCCCTCAGACCCTCGGCAACACGCATTGGCTATTTCCGTCCACACAACGGAATTACAGCCGTTTGAGGCCAGCGACCAAGGCGCGTTTGCCGGCGTCGGGTAACCCACTACCGAACAGATGGCCGTGGTCGTTGACCAGATCGGGACACTTGCTCAGCTCAAACAGCGTCGACGCCAATTCTTTCAACCGCGGCGCAACCGCGGGCTCGTCTAGTTTATTGTCACTTATGTCGCAGCGCCTCATTCTGCTTGACCGCCGAGCCGACGAAATTAACAATTTTCTTCGCATCGAGCGTCAGCTCGAGGTCAATATTGGCAATGAGTGTTGTGGTCTCGCGGCGATTACGAGCCATGGGCATCCGCGACAGGCCCACTGCGGGAGCCGCCGCCGCGGCGTGACCGCAACAGCACGGACGCGGTTTCACCGACGCTGTCGGCGCTAGCCTTTTTGGTGCCAATTAATCTTCATGCCACCCGCCCTCTCCGCGTCCCGTCAAATAGTTGGTGATTGTCAGGACACCTGGCCTTTGAAGATTTCCGTGCCGTCCGGCAAATGCACCCGCTCGATGAGTTTGGGGCCGTCGAAGGCGAGCGTTAGATAGCCGTGCGGCCCGAACTTCTGCTCCTCGTTTTTCACGAGCGGATTGGGTCCATCGAGCACGAGGCAGGAAGGAGCGTCGGCGTCGGCCGACAGCCGTTTCCAGGCGACGCCATTGAGGTGCCGGTCGTCGGGGGCATCCATCACCTCCGTCTTCCGGGGCGCCGGGATGCCTCCATGGCCGATGCAGCGGCCGAGCAGTCCTGACTGGTCGTGCTTGTCGTAGATGATGCAGTTGTGCTCGTGGCCCCAGTACCAGGCGGTGATCACCTTCTTCTGAAACAGGTCGACAAGCGCGGCCTGCAGTTTCGGGCCCTGATTGTCGAGCCGCGAGAACGGCTGATGGTGCGAGAACAGGATCAGCTTCCGCTGCCCGGCCTTCTGCACGACCGATTTCAGCCATGCGACCTGGTTGGCGTCGAGGTCGTGGTCGGTATGGGCCGTGTCGAGCCCGACGAGCAGCCAGTGGGTGTTCTGCAAGGCGAAGTAGCTCGACGCCTGTTTGAACTGCGGCAGGATGTCGTCGAAATAGGCGAAGCCGCCTGAATACATTTCGTGATTGCCGTTGAGTGCCCGACTGACCTTGCCGGCACTCGTGGGCCAGGCGTCGAGGAAACGCTGCTTCACCTCCGTCTTGGTGCCTGAGTAGTAGATGTCGCCAAGATGCAGCAGCAGTTCGTAACCGCCAGTCCGCTTGATGGAGGCCGCGGAGGCCGGCGCGCCGTAGAGATTGGTGCCCCAGTCACCGACCACCGCAACGCTGCCGGCGTCGGCCAGGGTTCCCGCCTTGTCGTCCGGTGGCCGAATGATTGGGTGCCATTTGGTCTGGTCGATATGGTCGAACAGGCTGCGGATCCAGCCCCAGGCGTCGCCTCCCGCGATCCCCTGGCCGAACTGTGCTTCGATCCCTCCCGCGGGTAGCGGCGGTCCGGTCTGGGGCCCCTCCGCGATCTGGCTCTGCAGTAGCGATGTGTCGCGGTCCCGGACCGTAATCAGTACGCCCGCGCTGGTCTTGGCGGTCTCTTCATGCAGCATTTCGAGGACGCGGTTGTAGCGGGCAATGTCCTCCTTCTCCGCCGGGTCCGCCGTGCCCTCGATGTTCGGAGACTCCACGCGTGCGGCTCCGAGCAGGGTGCGCAGCGTGACGATCGGCACGGCGTCGGTTTTGCAAGGCGGGGTGGCCACGATGCTCTCCACGAATCCTGCCGCGGCGCCGCGACCGCATGCTCAGATGGGAAAAGGATCATAGGTTTCATTTGCCGTCGGATGCAAGTGAGCCGAAGTCGCTCGCGACGCGGAAAGCTGACGGCTTCAAAGATCTTCGCACATCGGTGGTTTGGCGGGTGTCCTTTCCGAAAATCATATCGGGAAGTATTGACGCTGCACGGCCAAGATTGGAATGGCGACAATGACATCGGAGCGTGGGACTGCTCGATGCAAGGGCGCATCTGTAATGTCAAGTGCGTGCGCCTTCTTCTTCTGGGCGAGCACCTTGAGCGCATACGCGTCGCACTTTCGCAAATAGATGTCCCTACGCGCACGTCCTATTGTCATGGCTGTGGTAACGCCTGTTGAGCGCACTGCGGCAGCCAGCATTACGGCCGTTCCACGTAGCCTCGCATCGTCGCTCAGTCCGGGCTCTGACCGGCGTTTACTAGCAACATCATTTTTAGGATTACCTCTGGTGATCTGCGGGCTCAAGATCACTTATGACGTTGTGCTGCTTTTTTCGTTCCGGAATGTGAAACCGCCTGAAGAAAGGGTCGTCCGGTAGGGATGATTTAAGGCTATACCGGCTTTGGGCGCGTGCAATCCGGCGCAGCCGCGTGTCGCGCGCTTCATAACGTTGCGTGGCCCCATGCGCAGCACATACGTGTGAACCGGTTTAAGCGCGAGCATCATCTCGTTATTGACCCCCGTGGGTTCAGCAGTGGTGCTTGTGCTCACCGGTTTTTTGTGATTCGGGGCACCATCGGTGGCGCCGGCCGCGCACCTAAATTTGAAGCCGCCAGCGCGGCAACCCCGCTCACGCTCCGCTCTGAATGCAATGCAATCACCGGACAGACCTAGACGTTGGCCGTTCAGGGATGATTGCCAGCAT
>DASSLE010000542.1:0-3796 GCA_035689725.1 Pseudolabrys sp. | reverse complement strand
AGTGCGCGCTCTCCGGCCTGATTGAGAATGGCGGCGGTTTCCACCATCTCGACCATGAAGGTTGAACGGCCACGGGCAAGATCGTCGGCGGCGCCTACGCGCGAGAAAAGCCGATCGACGACGCCGATATGCGCATGCTTTGCCGGCACAAAGCTACCGGCCTGCGCCAGGATAGCGATCAGCGCATTCTGTCTGAGAAAAGTGGACTTGCCTGCCATGTTGGGCCCGGTGATCAGCCAGATTCGGCCGGCGTCCGTATCCTGCGGCGGCGACAGGTCGCAGTCGTTGGCGACAAAAGGCGTGCCATCGCGCGACAAGGCTTGTTCCACCACCGGATGCCGGCCGCCTTTAATGACAAAAATATGGCTGTCGTCGACGAGAGGACGCGCGTACGCGCGCTCGGTAGCAAGATGAGCGAGCGCGCCCGCCACATCGAGACGAGCAAGCGCCTCGGCGCAGTCCTTGATGTTGGCGCTCTCCGCCATCACGCTGGCGGCAAGCCGCTCGAAAATCTCCAGCTCCAGTCCGAGCGCGCGCTCGGCGGCGCTCGCAATTTTTGCCTCCAGCTCGCCCAGCTCGGTCGTGGTAAAGCGCACCTGTCCGGCCAGAGTCTGACGGTGGATGAAGGTTCCATTGAACGGCGCAGCCATCAGCCGCTCGCCGTGCTGGGCGGTCACCTCGACGAAATAGCCAAGCACGTTGTTGTGTTTGATCTTCAGGATACGGATGCCCGTGTCCTCTGCGTAACGTGCCTGCAAGGCGGCGATGACGCGGCGCGATTCATCGCGCAGTGCGCGCGTTTCATCGAGCGCTGAGTTGTAGCCCTCGCGCACGAAGCCGCCGTCGCGCTTGAAGGCGGGGAGCTCGGTTGCAAGCGCGCCAGACAGTTCAGCGGCGAGCATGCCATCGGGACGACGGCACGCTTGCATCGCCTCGGCGATCTCGGCCGGCGTATCGCTGACCGAGGCAAGGGCGCGGGCGAGGTCGGCGGCTGCCAGCACCCCATCGCGGATAGCGGCAAGATCGCGCGGGCCACCGCGGCCCACGGCCAAGCGCGAAAGGGCGCGGGCTAGGTCAGGTGCCGCTTGCAGGCGCGAGCGGGTTTCTGCGCGCGCGGCAGTGTTTTCGACAAAGCTCGCGACTGCATCGAGCCTTTTAGCAATCTGCGCGGGATCGGTAAGCGGTGCCGACAGGCGTTGCGCCATCATCCGCGACCCGGCAGCGGTCACGGTGCGGTCTATCGCATCGAGCAGCGAGCCACGCCGGTCACCCGCGAGTGTGCGCATCAATTCGAGGTTGCTGCGGGTAGACTGATCGATCGCCATGCAGGCGCCTGCGCTCTCGCGTAAAGGCGGCGATAGCGGTGGATGTTTGCCGATCTGCGTGCGCTCGACATAGGTAATGCAGGCTGCGGCGGCCGTGAGCTCGAGTCGCGTGAGCGCGCCGAACGCCTCGCTGGTCGCCACCGCGAAGAAGGACGTCAGCCGCCGCTCGGCGGTTGCGGCGTCGAATACATCACGCGCGAGCGGCGTTACCGCGGGAAGCGAGCGCCAATAACCCGCGAGTTCGGCTTCGCTGAACAACACGTCCGAAACAATGATCTCGCTGGGCTCAAGTCGCGCAATTTCGGCGGACAATGAGGCACGATCGCATTCGCTCACGCGAAATTCGCCGGTCGAGATATCGATCCATGCAAGCGCGAACTGGACATCCTCGCCGGCCGATGACAGACGTGCCCGTGCCACCGCAAGCAGATAGTTATTGCGGCCCGCGTCGAGCAGCGTGTCCTCTGTCAAGGTGCCAGGTGTCACGAGCCGGATGACGTCGCGCCGCACGACACTCTTGGCGCCGCGCTTGCGGGCCTCGGCCGGATCCTCAAGCTGCTCGCACACTGCGACGCGATGGCCGAGCGCGATCAGGCGGTGGAGATATTCGTCGGCGCGGACGACAGGAACTCCGCAAAGCGGAACGTCTTTGCCGAGGTATTTACCGCGTTTTGTTAGCACGATGCCGAGCGCTCGTGAGGCGACCTCGGCGTCTTCAAAGAACATCTCGTAGAAATCGCCCATCCGGTAGAACAAAAGGCCGTCTGGATTGGCAGCCTTGATCTCAACATACTGTGCCATCGCCGGCGTGACGCGCCCCTCGTCAGCCGGCGGAACGCCAGCTACGTCGTTTTCAGCCGCGCTGATGGGTTGCGTGAGCGCCATAGGCGCGGAGGTTAGCAGATGGCCCGAAGCCTGCTACCCGCATGGCGCTGAATACTGGGGAACAAATTCGCCGATCCCGCTTCGCGCAAGCGGGAATCCAGCCAACAAATCGACTGGATCCCGGCTTTTGCGGCGACGGGCGAAATATCAGGCCTTGAACTTCACGCCGGTGATCGCCTCGAGATTCCCGTGCCAGATCTTTTCCTTGTCGGCCTTCGGCATGTCGATGTCCTCGATAATGCGCAGCGTCTCGCGCGTATACATCGTGCCCTTTTCAGGATCGAAGGGGCAGTCGGAGGCGAACACGATCTTGTCGAGATCGTAAAATGCGAGCCCGGCGTGGGTCGCCGGCACGCCGCCAAATACCGCTGTGTCCGCATAGAAAGAGTGCTTGAAATAGTCGAGCGGGCGCTCCTTGAGCTGCTTGAGGATGACGCTCAGGTCCTCGTCGGAGGTGCGTGCGCCGAGCTGGTCCCAACCCGGGCCGATGCGCCCTTCCAGCATCGGCACGATGCCGCCGAAATGGTGGGTGATAATTTTCAAGTTCGGATATTTGTCCATGATCTTCGAGAACACGAGCCGCGCCATTGCCGCCGCGGTTTCGTAGGACCAGCCAAAGGTCCACCAGATTTCGTATTTCGATTTCTTCTCGGATAAGTAATCCGGGAAATTGGCCGCGCGCGCCGGATGCATCCAGATCGGCTTATTGAGTCTGTTCATGGCCGCGAAGAGAGGGTCGAATGCCGGATCGTCGAGCGGCTTGCCGGCAATATTCGTATAGATCTGCACGCCGAGCGCGCCGTTTTTCAGCGCACGTTCGCATTCGCGCACGCCCGCGTCGGGGGCGATCAACGGCGCCTGCGCCACCCATCCGGGAAACTGGTCGGGGTATTTCGCGCAGATGTCGGCGAAACCATCGTTGACGAGCTTCGTGTATTCCTCCGTCGCTTTTCCGTCGCTCTTTGTCATCACTTCCAGCGGCGGCATCGGATAGGACAGAATCTGAGCATAGTCCTTGAATCCGTCGACGATCTTGCGGCGGACGTCGAGGTCATGGATGCAGCGGATTTCGCGCACACGCTTGCCGATATCGGCGTGGCCGCTTTCGACGATCTTGTTGAAAAATTTCTCCGGAATGAAATGGGTGTAAGCGTCGATGCGCATGAACTCTCCTCCGTAACCTACTTTTCTGATTAGGGGCTCAATAAGGCGTAATGACGTTGAGCAGCGCCTGTTTGCGTTCGTTGACGACAGCGGCACGGGCGCGCGCCAGTGCATCAGGCAGGTCGGCGGGCTTTTTGACGCGCTCCGCATGAGCGCCTTGCGACCGCGCCATTTCATCAAATGGCGGCGACGGATCGAGATCAGCGAGAGTGCGGCCGTCGTTTTCACCGGCGGCACCGTCTTTGAACATCGAAAGCGTCGCGCGGCGCACGGCGCCATAACGGCTGTTGTTGAAAACGATGGTCAGGATCGGAAGATTGTGAACGGCGGAAACCCAGTGGCCAACCATGGGATTGGCGAACATATAGGCACCGTCGCCAACCGTCGCGACGATGAACTCATCCGGTGCTGCCAGTTTGGCG
>DASSLE010000541.1:0-9689 GCA_035689725.1 Pseudolabrys sp. | reverse complement strand
TGCGGACACGCGTTGTCGCTGGCGACATAGACCCTGTCGCAGTGCGCTCCGCGCGAGGCAACGTAAGACTCAATCGCATCGCATCAATGGTCAGTTTATCACGTGCTGCCGGCACCTGCGCACAAGCTATCGTCGCGCATGCGCCGTACCAATTGATTTTCGCCAATATCCTCGTCGGACCGCTGACACGGCTGGCCGTGCCGTTACGCAAGATCGCTGCGCCAGGCGCGCGCATCGTGCTCTCCGGCCTGCTGCCCAGCCAGGCCAATTCTGTCCTCGCGATCGCTCGAGCCCAAGGTCTCACGCTCGAACGGCGCGTCTTGCTCGAAGGCTGGGTCACGTTGGTCATGTGCCGAAAACAAAACCGCCCCGGGCGGGGATGACCGGGGCGGCTTCTCTGGTGAAGCGGCTACTACCTGCCGCCGAACGGCATCTCGTCAATATTCGGCTTAATCAGCCACAAATGTGCGTGCCTCGCAATCTCGCGTTGAACATGCTGGAGGCGCGACTCCACCAGGGCATCCATGAAGCGGGCAAAAAAGCTCTTGCGCGGCGCGGGGGCTTGCGTGCGCTCAGCGGTTTTGTTGGCGGGAACGCGGGCAACGCCATAAGTAACGGCAACCATTGTATGTTTCCTTCTCAAAATCGAAGCATCGGCAAAGATCACGGCTTTTGCTTCCGACTGTTGCAGTGCAACATAGCTATAAATACCACCGTGACCATTCATGGCAATGCATAGAAGCCCCGTAATTCCACATGAATTGATTAATGACTTGTAGAGATCGGTGGCATCATTGCAGCGAATTGATGCAATGCACAAATTTGAATCAAGCAACCGATTTGTTGCCGAATTTGCGGCCAATCCGGCAAAGATCTTTCTCAAAGTTCAGGCAACGATTGCACACGTCGCATGCTGTCCTTTGCGCATGCCTGCATTGCTACGTCCGCGTGACGCGTTAGAGTGCCCCATCATGTTCGAAACCCGTTTTCAATCGTTCGACGATTCGAGCGAGCGCGCGCACAGTGGCGCGCGCGTCGCCGAATTGCGAACAGAGCTCAAGCGGCGTGGGCTAGACGGCTTCACGGTGCCGCGTGCCGACCGCCAGCAAAACGAATATCTCCCCGCGAGTGAAGAGCGGCTCGCCTGGCTCACTGGCTTCACCGGTTCGGCGGGTGCAGCGGTGGTGCTGCACGATCGTGCGATGCTTTTCGTTGACGGGCGCTACACAGTGCAAGCGAACGCTCAAATCGACGGAAATATTTTTTCGATTGAGCACTTGGTGGAGCATCCACCGGAGCAATGGCTTGAGCAGAATCTGAAAAACGGTGCGAAGCTTGGCTACGATCCGTGGCTACATACCAGCGACCAGGCGGAAAAACTAAGGAAGGCTTGCACCACGGCAGGCGCCGAATTGGTGGCAGTCGACAGCAATCCAATCGACGTGCTGTGGCGCGACCGCCCCGCACCCCCGGCCGGCGCAGTGACTCTGCGCGAGCTCAAGCTCGCTGGCGAAGCCGCGACCGACAAGCTTAAACGCATCCGTGCAGAGCTGGCGAAACTTCGCACCGATGCGCTTCTGGTCTCCGACCCCCAAAATGTTGCATGGGCGCTCAACATCCGTGGCGCGGATGTTGCGCA
This sequence comes from Pseudolabrys sp., assembly GCA_035689725.1. Taxonomy (GTDB): domain Bacteria; phylum Pseudomonadota; class Alphaproteobacteria; order Rhizobiales; family Xanthobacteraceae; genus Pseudolabrys. The sequence goes on along the minus strand of DASSLE010000541.1, from coordinate 8,050 downwards.
TACACCGCTGGCGCTCGCTTTCGCATTGGTTCCGCGCGAGGGCCGGCCGGCGCTTTATATTGACGCCGTGAAGCTCAACAACAATGTTCGTCACGCGCTGGAAGAATTCACCGACGTGCGCGTGCCGGACGACCTCGCCAGCGACCTCGACAAGTTCAGGGACAAAATCGTACGCCTGGACCAGTCGAGTGCGGCAGACGCGTTTACCCTCCTGCTCGCCGATCGCGGTCGGAAACCGCAGCGCGGCGCCGACCCGATTGCACTGTTAAAAGCGACGAAGAATCACGCCGAAATCGTCGGCAGCCGCGCCGCCCACAAGCGTGATGGCGTGGCGGTCGCACGGTTTCTGGCCTGGCTCGACAAGGAAGCGCCTTCAGGCAAGCTCACCGAAATCGACGCAGTCGCGGCGCTGGAAAGTTTTCGCCGTGACACCGGGGCGCTTAAGGATATCTCCTTCCCAACGATCGCCGGCGCGGGACCGAATGGCGCGATCGTCCATTACCGTGTCACACGCGCGTCCAACCGGCGCATCGGCAAGAACGAATTGTTTCTGGTTGATTCCGGCGCGCAATACGAGGACGGGACCACTGATATCACCCGGACTATTGTCGTCGGCGAACCGCGCGAGGAGATGCGCGACCGCTTCACCCGCGTGCTCAAAGGCCATATCGCTGTCGCCACCGCCGTATTTCCCGAGAATACCAGCGGCGCCCAGATCGATCCGCTGGCGCGCACGGCGTTGTGGCAGGCAGGCGTCGATTTCGACCACGGCACGGGGCACGGCGTTGGCAGCTATCTGTCGGTGCACGAGGGCCCGGCGCGCATCTCCAAGCTTGGCACCGTCGCCCTTCGCCGCGGCATGATCCTTTCGAACGAGCCCGGCTACTACAAGACCGCCGCCTACGGCATCCGCATCGAGAACCTGGTGCTGGTAATTGCAGCGCCTGAGCCGGTCGGCGCGGAGAAGCCGCTCAATACTTTCGAGACGCTGACGCTGGCGCCGGTCGACCGGCGGCTGGTCGACGCTCGTATGCTAACGCCCAAGGAGCGCGCCTGGCTCGACAGCTATCACGCGAGGGTGCACGAGGTGCTTGGCCCTCTTGTTGACGCGCCGACGCGGCGCTGGATCGCTGCAGCAACAAAGCCGCTTTAGGCTGAGACGTGCACGACGTCCGAATCAAGACGGAAGTCAGCGCCACGCCCTGGCGTCTCCTGGCCCTGCTGATGGCAATGACCGCCATCGGCCCTGCCACGCTCAATATTCTGGTGCCGGCGCTGCCCGGACTGGTCAGTTTGCTCGCCTCCGACGCCGAAACGGTGCAGCTCACACTGTCGCTCTATCTGCTGAGCCTGGCCACAGCCCAACTGCTGCTCGGGCCATTGTCTGACCGGTTCGGCCGCCGACCGGTGGTCCTGGGCGGGCTGACACTGGCTGTGGTCGCCGCGCTCGCGGCAATTGCTACCACCTCCATCGGAGCCCTGATCGCGATGCGTATCGCGCAGGCAGTCGGCGCCTCGACCGGCGTGGTGATCGGGCGCGCCATCATCCGCGATCTCTATGAGCGTGACCGCGCCGCCGCCATGATCGGCCTGGTCACCACCGCCATGGTGATCGCGCCGATGATTTCCCCGCTGATCGGAGGCGTTCTCGATACCGCCTTCGGCTGGGAGGCGATCTTCGTGTTCATCGCCTTGTTTTCTGGCGCCGTGCTCCTGTGGGCCATGTTCGTGCTGCCGGAGACGCGGCTGGCGAGCGCAGCGCAGACGCCAGCGACGCTGTTGCGGGATTGCGGTGTGCTGCTGGCAAGCGCGAAATTCCACGGCTACGTGCTCGCCGGCGCACTGGGCTCGGCCCCCTTCTTCACCTTCCTCGGCGGTGGCCCGCATGTGGTGGTGAGTCTGATGGGGCGCACTTCAGCCGAATACGGATTCTGGTTCGCTGTCACATCCTTCGGGTACATGAGCGGGAATTTCACCGCCTCACGGCTGTCACAACGCTTCGGCGTCGACGCCATGATAATCGCCGGTATTGCCTTCGAACTGATCGGGGCCACCCTTACTGTCGCGCTTGTGGCCGGCCTACCGGACTCGGGACCGGCGATCATCTTCCTGCCGCAGATGGTCATTTCTTACGGAAATGGGCTGCTACTGCCGAATGCCATTGCGGGGGCGGTGAGTGTGCGCCCGCAGGCCGCCGGCACCGCTTCCGGTATGACCGGCTTCACGCAGATGGCAGTCGGCGCAGCATCGACGCAAACAGTCTCGATCTTGCTCGCCGCGGCGACTACGGCCATGCCGATGGCTTGGATGATGCTGATTGCAACCGTGGCAACAGGGGGTTCGTTTTTCGCGCTGGTGCGCCGGCCGTCAGCCGCCAACGAGCTTTAGCCATTCGTCTTCGGTCAATACCTTCACGCCAAGCTTCTTTGCATCGGCAAGTTTGGAACCAGCGCCGGGCCCGGCAACTACATAATCGGTTTTCTTCGAAACTGAGCCGGCAGCCTTGGCGCCGAGCCTTTCGACCTGCGCCTTCGCTTCCTCACGCGTCATTTTTTCCAGCGCGCCAGTAAACACCACCGTCTTGCCGGCGATGGCTGTGTTTTTTTTTGGCTTTTCGGCATCAAGGATTTTCACTTCTTTGGTCAGGCGTTCGACGATTCCGCGGTTGTGGCTTTCGCCGAAATAAGCAGCGACGGCCTGGATGACCGTGTCGCCGATCTGATCGAGCGCATCCATTTCGGCGATCGCCTCTTCATCGCCCTTGGCGACTTTCAATCCCGCGTCGTGAAACGACTTCCATGAGCCGTAGCCACGGGCAAGCGCCAATGCGGTGGTTTCACCGACATGGCGGATGCCGAGCGCGTAAATAAAACGATCGAGCGAAATCTCTCGCCGCTGCTCGATAGCTTCGAACAGGTTGCGCACAGAGGTTTCGCCGTAGCCTTCTTCGTCCTCTAGCTTAATCTTCTTATTGCGCGCCTCGAGGGTAAAAATGTCGGCTGGCTCCTTGATCCATTCTCTCTCGAAGAACAGCTCGATCTGCTTCTCGCCTAGACCCTCGATATCAAAGGCGCGACGCGAGCAGAACAGCTTCAGATGCTCGATCTTCTGGAACGGACAGGCGAACTCGCCGGTGCAGCGGGCCCGCGCGCCCTCCTCACCGGTTGCGGTTTCCTCGCGGACGATGTCGGTGTGGAGATAACAAGGGCATTTCTTTGGGAAATGATACGGCTTGGCGTCCTTCGGCCGCTTATCGATGACCACGTCGACAACCTGTGGAATGACGTCGCCGGCGCGTTGAATGATGACGGTATCGCCGATGCGAATATCGCGGCCTTCCCGAAGCGGCTCGCCGTTTCCGCCAATGCCTTTGATATAGTCCTCGTTGTGCAGGGTGACGTTTTGGACAATCACGCCACCAACACCAACCGGCTCGAGCTTACCGACAGGCGTAAGCGCGCCGGTACGGCCAACCTGCAACTCGATGTCCTTGAGCACGGTCATCGCTCGCTCGGCCGGGAATTTATGCGCGATCGCCCAGCGCGGCGTGCGCGAGACGAAGCCAAGTCTTTCCTGCCAATCGACGCGATCAACTTTGTAGACAACGCCATCGATATCATAATCGAGCTTGGCCCGCTTCTCCTCGATTCCGCGGTGGAAGCCGATGAGCTCTTCGGTCGAGCGGCAGAGTTTGGTGAGCGGATTAGTCTTGAAGCCGCAGGATTCAAACCACTTGATCATGCCGGACTGGGTGTCCGCCGGGATTTCGCTCATTTCCCCCCAAGAGTAAGCGAAGAATCCGAGCGGGCGTGAGGCCGTAACGGCGGGGTCCTTCTGCCGCAATGAGCCGGCAGCCGAATTGCGCGGGTTGGCGAAAATTGTATCCCCCACCGCCCTCTGGCGTTCGTTGAGCTTCAGGAAGGCTGCTTTGGTCATATAAACCTCACCACGCACCTCGCACACCGGCGGCACGTTTCTGCCTTTCAGCCTGTGCGGCACATCCTTTAGCGTGCGGATATTGGCCGTGACGTCCTCACCCTCAGCGCCGTCGCCTCGAGTCGCGGCAGTGACGAGTGCTCCGCTCTCATACCGCAGCGACAACGAGAGGCCATCGATCTTCGGTTCTGCGCTGAAAGCGAGCTTCTCATCATCATCCAATTTCAAAAATCGGCGGATACGGGCGACGAAATCGACTACGTCCTGTTCGGCAAACGCATTGTCGAGAGAAAGCATCGGCACCGCGTGCCGAACCTTCTTGAATTTTCCGGCCGGTGTCGCTCCCACACGTTGCGATGGTGAATCCGGGCGGATGAGTTCGGGGAAGCGCCCTTCGATTGCGGCATTGCGCTGACGCAAGGCGTCATATTCGGCGTCCGTGACGGTTGGTGCGTCCTTCTGATAGTAACGCTTGTCGTGCGCCGCGATTTCAGCCGCTAGCCGTTTCAGCTCGGCCTTGGCCTGCGCCTCGGTGAGGTTCGCTGTTTTGATCTTCGACGCGTCGTGGCTCGCCATGCACGGACTTTATCAACTCGCCGCCTTGATCAGCCGTTCGGCTGCGGCGCGGGCTTCGTTGGTGATCTCGGCGCCAGCCAACATGCGGGCGATCTCCTCACGCCGGCGTTCTGATGCCAGCTCGGTGACGCGGGTGGCCACCCGTTTTCCCTTCTCCAGCGCATCCTTAGTGATGAGATAATGGCGGTCGGCACGCGCTGCCACCTGCGGTGCGTGCGTGACCGCGAGCACCTGTACACCACGCGCCAGCGTAGCGAGCCGCATGCCGATGGCATCCGCGACGGCACCGCCCACGCCGGTATCGATCTCGTCGAAAACAAGCGTCGGCGCCGAGCCGCGGTCGGCTAGCACCACCTTCAAGGCGAGCAGGAACCGCGCCAGCTCACCGCCGGAAGCAACCTTCATCAGCGGTCCTGGCCGGGTACCTGGGTTGGTCTGCACCCAGAATTCCACCCGGTCGATGCCGTCCGGCCCAGCGGCGGCCGGATCGCTGTCGATTTGAGTAGAGAATTTCGCCCGCTCCAGCTTAAGCGGCTTGAGTTCGCTGTTGACCGCCTTGTCGAGGGCGGCCACCGCCTTGCCACGCGCTTGGGAAAGCACCTGCGCCGCAGCCCGATACGCCGCCTCGGCTTGCACAGCTGCAGCCTCCAACGCTTTGAGCTTGTCTTCGCCGGCGTCGATCAGGGCGATGTCGGCATTGTACTTGCGCGCAAGCGCTGCAAGTTCATCCACCGGGACGTTATATTTGCGACCCGCCGCGCGGAGCGCAAACAGCCGTTCCTCAATGCGCTCCAGTTCGGCCGGGTCGAAATCGGCAGTACGCAAGGCTGCTTCAAGATGGCCGCGGGTTTCATCCAGTGCTGTTAGGGCCGTGTCGAGCGCTTTCACCGTCGGCTCGACCAGGCTCGGCGCCTGCGCCGCTCGCCGCTCCAGGCGCCGGATGACGCTCGACAGCACCGGTACACTGGAACTGGCACCGGCGATCACCTCGTGGGCCTCACGCAAGTCTTCCGCCACCTTTTCCGCCTGCATCATTGCAGTACGCCGCTCGGCAAGTGCGGTCTCCTCGCCGGCTTGCGGCGAAAGCTTGTTAAGCTCTTCGACCGCGTGACGCAGCCAGTCGCCCTCGCGCTTGGCGCGCTCGACCTCGGTACGATGGACATCGGCCGCAGCCTGCGCCTCGCTCCGCGCTTCCCATAACTGTCCAACCTTTGCCGTCTGCTCCTCAAGCCCGCCGAATGCGTCGAGAAGCCGCCGGTGAGTGCCGGCATCGACCAGAGCGCGCTCGTCGTGCTGGCCGTGGATCTCGACCAGTGCACTGCCGACCTGTTTGAGCACCTGCACGCTCACCGGCTGATCGTTGACGAAAGCGCGCGTGCGTCCGTCGGCGAGCTGCACGCGGCGGAGGATCAATTCGTCCTCCGCGGGAATATCATCGGCTGCGAGAAGTGCGCGCGCCGGATGGTCGCGCGCGACATCGAACACAGCGGTTACCTGGCCCTGCTCGACGCCCTTGCGCACCAGCATCTGGTCGCCGCGACCGCCCAAAGCCAATGCGAAAGCATCGAGCAGGATCGACTTGCCGGCACCCGTCTCGCCAGTGAGCACCGCTAGCCCCTTGGCAAAGTCGATATCGAGCCGATCGATTAGGACGATGTCGCGGATCGAAAGTCGGGAGAGCATTGGCGGCTGGTCCAGAGCCTTACGGATTCGCCATCATTAAAGACGCGGATGGCCGGCACAAGGCCGGCCACGACACTGTAAATCAGTATATCAGGGTCAGCCTAGGCCGATGCCCTTGAACGCCTTGCTGATCCACGAGCCCTGATTCTCCTTCGGCTCGACGCCGCCGGTCTTCACCAAAGCATAAGCGTGCTTGTACCAGGTACTGTCTGGGAAATTGTGCCCGAGGACGGCGGCCGCGGTTTGCGCCTCCTCCACTATCCCGAGCGCCATGTAGGATTCTGCCAACCGCATCAGTGCTTCTTCGACGTGACGCGTCGTCTGGTATTTGGTAACGACCACTTTGAACCGGTTGATGGCGCCGGTGTAGTCCTTCTTTTTCATATAGTAGCGGCCAATCTCCATTTCCTTGCCGGCGAGCTGGTCGCGGGCGACTTCTATCTTCTGCTTGGCACTGTTCGCATATTCGCTGGTCGGATATTTCCGGATGACTTCATCAAGTGCGGCAAGCGCCTTTTCGGTGCGCGCCTGGTCGCGAGTGATGTCAGGAATTTCTTCAAAATAAGACGAGCCAATCAGAAATTGCGCGTAGGCGGCATCCGCGCCGCCAGGGTGCAGAGTGATGTAGCGCTTGGCCGAATTGACACAGTCGTCATATTCGCCAGCCTGATAATACGCGTACGACGTCATGATGAGGGATTTGCGCGCCCACTCAGAGTACGGGTGTTGCCGATCAACTTCCTCGAACTTTTTGACCGCCCCCTTGGGGTCCTGCTTGGCGTTGAGAAGATAGAGTCCCTCATTGTAAAGCCGGTCGGCGGGTTCATCCGGGGGCGTGTCATCTTTCTTGGCGAAAAGATCGAAGCTGCTGCAGGCACCGAGGCTCGCCGCCAGCAGCCCGATGGCCAGCGCGCGCGCAATGCGCGCACAGCGTCCCAGTTCTGACGGCGCAGTCATGTCTGCCACGCCCCTGGGCCCAACATTCTTGGCCAATAGAGTCTTGAACACAAACTCATCCACGCGAAGTTGCTTTCCCGAAAGGCGGCTTCGCAAAGGCCCTTAAACCGCACGACTATCCGCGCCGGTCTATCCGAAAACTGCCGATTTCGCCATGCGACTAAGCTGACATTCGGCCCGGATTAAGGCGAAGGTTAAGGCAAAATCCCGAGGTTTTCAGGACACTTCCGGCCCATACGCCGGAGCTACCAAGCCGGTAACGACATCGGCGTGGCCACGTATGCGGCGCGCGGGTTCGGCGGCCGCCTCAACTACCCGCCAAGCCTTCAGATCTGCCATCAGCGCAGAGAGGACGGCATGATTAAGCTTGTGGCCGCCACGGACGGTCTTGTACGCGGCGAGCAACGGCTGACCTGCGAGCGCCAGATCGCCGATGGCGTCGAGCACCTTGTGGCGCACAAACTCATCAGCAAAGCGCAATCCCTCTGGATTGAGCACACGATCTTCGCTTACGACAAGAGTATTTTCGAATGAGGCACCGAGCGCATAACCGGCGCTCCACAACTTGGCTACATCGCGCATGAAACCAAAAGTGCGGGCACGCGCAATCTCGTGGCGGAAAGTATCGGGCTCAATATCGAGTGAAAGCGCCTGCCGACCAATCAGCGGATGGTTGTATTCGATTTCGGCTTCGACCCGGAAGCCGTGCTGATAAGGCCGCAGTTCGCCATAGGCGCCGTCCTTCGTCACCGATATCGGCTTGATAACTTCGATATAGCGGCGCGGTAGCGCACGCGCGGTGAGGCCGGCCTGATCGATCGCATCGACGAAAGCGGCGGCGCTGCCATCCATAATCGGCACTTCCGGGCCGTCGATCTCGACGACTACGTTGTCGACG
>DASSLE010000540.1:0-2671 GCA_035689725.1 Pseudolabrys sp. | reverse complement strand
TGGCGCGCCCGAAGAGATTCGAACTCCTGACCCCCAGATTCGTAGTCTGGTGCTCTATCCAGCTGAGCTACGGGCGCTGATTCCGCTGCCGGAACCCGGCCCACGGCACCGCGGCATAGCTATCGTCTTGATCCGCCATTGGCAAGGGTTGGCGTCTTTAATGCTCACGCCGCCTGTGCAGCCCAGGCCAGCGCCTCGTTTTCGATACGAATTCGGTAAACGAGCAGCGCCGCATTGGCGATTGAAAAAACAAGCGCAAATATCGGCAATCCGAGCGCCAGCGGAACCACAGCGATTTCCAATGCGACAATCAAATAGTTTGGATGCTTAAGCCAACGATATGGCCCACTCGCAACCGGAGCGGCGCCACGCAGCACGATGACGCGCGTCGTCCATCGCCGGCCGAGGCTCGCGATCACCCACAATCGGCCCATCTGCAGAAGCACGAAGACCGCGAGCCAAAATGTAACGATATGCTGATCGTGGCCGAGCACCCACAACCCGACCAGCCATGAGGCGTGCAGCGCAATCATAAGCGGGTAGTGCGTAGCGCCGAATTCGACGCCACCTTCTGCGCGCAACCGTCCCGTGTTGAATTGCGCAAAGCCAAGCTCGACGAGCCTTTGCACCACCAAAAACGCGACCAGCCACGCCCCTTCACCCATGTGCAGCTTCAAGCGCGAGTAAGTTTGCGGTGAATCCTGGTCCTAGTGCCGAAAGCACGGCGGAACCGCGCAAGCCGCGCCGCAGCGCGCGCTCCAGAACGAATAGGACCGTCGGCGCCGACATATTGCCATAGCCGCGCAAGACTTCGCGTTCGTCACGCAGGGTGCCCTTTTGTAACTCGAGCGCAACCTCGATCGCGTCGAGCACTTTCGCGCCCCCGGGATGACAAATAAGGTGAGGTGCCTGTAGTTGGGCTGCCTTTATGAAGCGGCGCACGGGCGCGGCCATCCTCTGCTCGACGAAACGCGGTAGCGAGCGCGAGAGCATGACGCGGAAGCCGACCGGATCGATCATCCAGCCCATAATGTCGAGCGTGCGGGGCCAGGTATGTTCGGCGGCAGCGCCGATGCGCAATTTAGCTGTGGCCGGCCCGGCGCGCAGCACCGCCGCGGCAGCGCCATCCCCGAACAGCGCCGAGGAGATTACATCGGCTTTAGATCCCCGATCGATGCGGCAGGCGAGCGTGCATAGCTCGACCACGACCACGAGGACAACCTCGCCCGGCTCGGCGCGTGCAAGCCGGGCGCCGAGCGCAAGGCCAGAGACGCCACCAGCACATCCGCGACCGAACACGGGAACGCGCATCACCGTTGGCCGAAATCCCATTTCCGGACCGACGCGCGCTTCAATGCTCGGGGTCGCAATGCCGGTTGAGGATACTGTCACGACCACGTCGACGTCGCGTGCAGAGATGCGCGCACGTTCGAGCGCCGCGCGCGCCGTTTGCATGAACAGTTCGCTTGCACTCTCGAGATACACTTCGGTGCGCTCTGCCAAATCATGCGGCGCGCTCAACCATTCCAGCGACCGCACAGAATAGCGCCGCTCGATGCCGGCATTGATGAATACGTCAGCCAGTTTCGGGAAGCGCGCAAACGTGCGCGCGTAGATTTGGCGCGCAGCATCGGCAACTACCCGCTGCTCAAGCACGTGAGGCGGCACCGCGGTCGCGACCGCAAGCACGTTCACCGGCGGCACCATGCTAATATCCTTCAATTGATAGGAACGACGCCTTATTAGATGAACACCGCAGGTTGCAGAGTCTTCCCGCCTTCAGGCGCGGGCGCGTTCACCACGTCGTGTACTCAGATCGACCGCGCGGTCCGGGATGGTGATGCTGAAGGTGGCGCCGATGGTTCCCGGAACGAGCCGGATTTCGCCGCCATGCGCGCGCACCAGCTCAGCCGCGATAGCCAACCCCAGGCCCGTGCCACCGGCGCGCGCCGAGCCCTGAAAAGCCTGGAACATATGAGCGCGCGCTTTTTCGGGCACGCCTGGCCCGGTATCGGATACCTCGATTACGACTACGCTGCCTTCACGCCGTCCAGTAAAACGAATTTGATCCCGTGCCGAATCGCGCGTACCGCGCGCCTCCAAAGCCTGCACGGCATTACGCGCAATATTAACGAAAACGCGAAACAATTGATCGTGATCGGCCTCCATCGTGAGCCCGCGTTCTACCGCCACAATCCATCGGATCGGCACGTCAAGACCGAGACCAAGCGCCTCGTGCACTTCCTCGATCAATGGCTCGAGCTCAATCGTCTTACGCTCGGGCGGCGGCTCCTGCGCGCCGCCGTAAGAGAGCGTTGACTGGCAAAACGCGATCGCGCGTTCGAGCGCGCGCATCAGCTTGGGCGCGAAGCGCTGCACCTTCGGGTCTGGCGAGGTCGAAAGTTGATCGGAAAATATTTGCGCCGAGGCCAACAGATTGCGCAGATCGTGGTTGATCTTCGACACCGCGAGACCAAGAGCTGCCAGCCGGCTCTGCTGGTGCAGCATCGAGGCAAGCTCCCGCTGCATGGCCCCGAGCTCTTCTTCGGCCGTACCAATTTCATCCTGCCTGCCGCTCTCGGCGATGATGCGCGATGGATTTTCAGGGTCGGCGCGGAATGCGATCATATTGTCGGTGATACGCCACATCGGGCGCACCAGGAGATAATGC
>DASSLE010000539.1:0-2151 GCA_035689725.1 Pseudolabrys sp. | reverse complement strand
TTTCGCCTGACTCCGGTCCGAACTTCGTCAGACAAACAGCTGCCTGTTGGAACACAGGAATTCTTCTTATCACCGCGCTGAATTGCCCCTTTGTAGTCGATTTCGCTCAATTCAGGCGAACTCTACAGCATTCCTCATCATCACGTCAGACACTTCACAATATAACGCCGTCGTTCCGATATTTCGATGCCCCATCAATTTCTGAATGGTCCGCATACCGACACCCTTTTCGTTCAGGCCCAACCTCCCGCTGTCGAAAGAAATGGCTATCAACTTGCAGAGTTTTGAAAGTGGGTGAGTGGCTCAGTCTGTGTGCTGCAGTGCGACGATTCGGTCGGTATCGGGGGTATAGCGGAAGTGGCAAGAGCGCGCTCAAACCGACGCGATTGACCCAGCCTGTGTAAAAACGCATCGCCTGTTTTGATTCCCGCGATAAGATTCTCGTGCGATTTGCGGGAGGATCGGATGAGGCGCTTCGTTGAGGGGGTCGATCGCGGTCAGAGCACGCTGTTTCCGGAATGCCTGGAAGACTGGATCGGCGAGGACAATCCGGTTCGCGTGGTCGATGTCTTCGTCGAAGAACTCGATCTGGCCGAGCTTGGGTTTGGTGGGGTCGATCCCGAAGCAACCGGCCGACCCTCGTATCATCCCTCGATCCTGTTGAAGCTTTACATCTACGGCTATCTCAATCGAGTTCAATCGAGTCGGCGGCTTGAGTACGAGGCTGGGCGCAACGTTGAGGTGATGTGGCTGTTGTGTCGGCTTGTACCCGATCACAAGACGATTGCCGACTTCCGCAAGGACAATGGCGCTGCCATCCGCAAAGTTTGTGCTCAATTTATCGCACTGTGCCGCGCGATGGGCCTGCTGACGCAAGCCAGCGTCGCAATTGACGGCAGCAAGTTCAAGGCAGTGAACAACCGCGACAAGAACTTCACGCGCGCCAAGATGGAGCGGCGCATGGCGCAGATCGAGGAGAGCGTCGCGCGCTATCTTGAGCAGCTCGACACTGCCGACCGGCAGGAGCCGTCAGAGGCGCTGCAAACCAAGACGAACCGCCTCAAAGAGAAGATCGAGACGCTGAAGCAGCAGATGCGGCGTCTCGAGCGTCTCAAGGTGGAGATGCTTGCCACCCCGGACCAGCAGATATCGCTGACCGATCCCGATGCCCGCTCGATGGCGACCAGCGGCCGCGGTTCCGGTGTCGTCGGCTACAACGTTCAGATTGCCGTCGAGACCAACCATCATCTGATCGTTATGCATGAGGTAACCAACGACGGGACTGACCGATCGCAACTCTCCCATGTGGCCAACGAGACCAAGGCGGCGCTGGGCGTGGAGAAGCTCGATGCCGTCGCCGACCGCGGTTACTTCAACAGCGAAGAGATTCGGGCATGCGAGGAGGCTGGTATCACGGTTACGCTGCCAAAGCCGATGACCTCGAACGCAAAGGCCGAAGGACGCTTCGGCAAGCAGGACTTCCGCTATGTGGCTGACGAGGACATTTACGTTTGTCCTGCCGGCCAGAAGCTCGCCTACCACTACACGACCGAGGAAAACAGTTTGGTGTTGCGCCGCTACTGGACCAACGTCTGCCAGAGCTGTGCAATCAAGCCCACTTGCACCACCGGCAAGGAACGACGGATCACCCGATGGGAACATGAGCACATTCTCGAAGCCGTTCAGCGCCGGCTCGACGAGCATCCGGAGAAGATGCGCCAGCGCCGCGAGACGGTCGAACATCCCTTCGGCACCATCAAGGCCAGGATGGGAGCAACCCATTTCCTGATGAAGACGCTGCCACGAGTTGCCTCAGAGATGGCGCTACACGTGCTGGCCTACAATCTGACCCGGGTCATGAACATCATGGGCATTCGGCCGCTCATGGCCGCTATGAGGGCCTAGCCAAACCCGAAAAAAGCTCCTCAACGCCACCCGACCAAAACTGCTACGCTTCGACACTTCCGGCAAAGCGTTTCTACACAACCAAGACCCAGAGCGACCGTTTAACCGGGATTGCGGGCCGTCACCTTCCAAGAACTCGAATCCATCATCACGCCATGAGGACCTTTATACTTTGCAAGCTGAGTCCTAAGGGCCGCAGCGATTTCATCGAGCCGTTCTTCGGCCATTTTGCCCGCTTCACGATAC
>DASSLE010000538.1:0-2807 GCA_035689725.1 Pseudolabrys sp. | reverse complement strand
GATCTGTCACGCCGGGGTGCGGGCGTGCGCGTAACCGGCCAGGTTAGCGCTCGGGTCGGGCAGACATGTGTAGTCACGCTTGAACCGGTCGAAAGTAATCTGGAAGAGTCGGTCGATTTGGTATTCACGCCCGCGTTGGCGGAATCGGCGAAGGCCGAAACGGTCGACCTGGGGACACAGGGCGAGGACTCACCGGAACCGCTCGTCGGTGGCAAATTGGACTTGGGTGCAATCGCCACGGAATTCCTGCTTCTCGGCATTGATCCCTACCCACGCAAAGCGGGCGCCGAATTCGCGCCGGTTAAGGTGGACGATGGCAGCGCACGGCCGTTCGCGGCCCTGGAAGCGCTAAAAAAGCGCCTCGGCAGCGGTTAGACGGGAGCAGGCGGGCCGAGGGATGAGAAGTGCGGAGAACCGGCTTGTCTGCGGCGACCGAGCGGCTATGGTCGCGCCCGTGCGCCGAATTCATATGACCGCACTGCCGGCGCCCTTGCTAACGCCGCCAAGAGCGATCCATGCCGGATAAGGTTCGCATCGCGCTTGACGCTATGGGCGGCGACTATGGCGCGGCGGTAATTTTGCCGGGTGCCGACCTTTCGCTCACCCGCCATCCAGACATTGAATACCTTTTGTTCGGCAACAGAGCGGCGCTGGAGCCCGTGCTCGATGGGTTGCCCCGTCTGAAGGCGCGGTCGAAACTCGTGCATACGGAAGTAGCAATCCGCATGGACGACAAGCCAAGTCAAGCGCTGCGTTACGGGCGCTGGAAGTCGTCAATGTGGCTCGCCATCGATGCGGTGAAGAAAGGCGAAGCTGATGCGGCGGTCTCCGCCGGCAACACCGGCGCGTTGATGGCGATGGCGCGTTTTAATCTCAAGATGATCAAAGGCATCGAGCGGCCTGCAATTGCCGCGCTGTGGCCGACGCTCAAGGGCGAGTCCATAGTGCTCGATCTTGGCGCTTCGATCGGTGCGGATGAAACGCATCTGGTCAATCTTGCGGCCATGGGCAGCGCGATGGCGCGAGTGCTATTTGACCTCGAGCGTCCGACCGTCGGCTTGCTCAACATCGGTGTTGAGGAAGTCAAGGGACTTGAACAGGTGCGTGAGGCGGGCCGCATCCTGCGTGAAGCTCAATTCCCGCATTTCGACTACCATGGGTTTGTCGAAGGTGACGACATCGGCAAAGGAGTCGTCGACGTGGTTGTCACCGAGGGGTTCTCCGGGAACATCGCGTTAAAGACAGCGGAAGGCACGGCCAAACAGCTAGCTTCTTATCTGCGCGCAGCGATGAACCGGACCTGGAGGGCGCGTCTCGGCTATCTGCTTGCGCGGCAAGCCTTCCGGACGCTGCGAGACAAGATGGATCCGCGCAGATCGAATGGCGGGGTGTTCCTCGGGCTCAACGGTATTGTCATCAAGAGCCACGGCGGCGCTGATGCCGAAGGCACGGCCGCCGCCATCGATATGGGGTACGATATGGTGCGCTATGAACTGCTGGCCAAGATCGGCCAGTCAATCGCGCGCGATCTGCGAGCGACAGCGACGGAGACATCGCGGCTAGCGAGCGGAGCAAGCTCGTGACGGAGTTGCGTTCGGTCGTGCTTGGCTGCGGATGCTATTTGCCCGCGCGCATTATCAGCAACGACGAGCTCGCGCGTTCGGTTTCGACTACCGACGAATGGATTGTCCAGCGCACCGGCATTCGCGAGCGCCATATTGCGGCGCCGGGCGAGCTCACTTCCGATCTTGCGCTGCATGCCGCGCGCGCCGCGCTCACCAACGCGCATATCGAAGCAAATTCAATTGACCTGATCGTGCTTGCGACTTCAACGCCCGATCAGACTTTTCCGGCCACCGCTGTTTCGGTGCAGGCTGCGCTCGGGATCACCCACGGAGCTGCGTTCGATTTGCAGGCCGTGTGTTCCGGCTTCGTCTATGCACTGCAAGTGACCGACGCATTGCTGCGTAGCGGCGGCTACAAACGCGCGCTGGTGATTGGAGCGGAGACGTTTTCGCGCATCCTCGACTGGAACGACCGCACAACCTGCGTGCTGTTTGGCGACGGAGCGGGCGCTCTGGTTCTCGAGGCGCAGCAGCAAGCGGGCACGCGTGACGGCCGCGGCATCCTGACCACCCATCTGCGCTCGGATGGGCGCCATAGAGCGAAGCTTTATGTGGATGGCGGGCCATCATCGACCCAGACCGTCGGCCACCTCCGCATGGAAGGCCGCGAGGTTTTCAAGCACGCCGTGGCCATGATCACAGATGTGATCGAGGATGCCTTTAAGGCGACCGGCTATTCCGCGGCCGATATCGACTGGTTCGTGCCGCATCAGGCCAACAAGCGCATAATTGACGGGTCTGCCCACAAACTCGGCATTGCGCCGGAGAAAGTGGTGGTCACAGTGGACCGTCACGGAAATACGTCGGCGGCTTCCATCCCGCTGGCGCTGTCTGATGCGCTTGCAGATCGTCGGATCAAGCGGGGCAACCTCATCCTTTTGGAGGCTATGGGCGGAGGGTTCACCTGGGGTTCGGCACTCTTGCGGTGGTGAAGGCTTCGGTTGGGGGTCAGGGTAGTCGGGGGAATCTCATCACAATCTTTAAAGGCCCCGTTGACCCCTTCCGATCTTGCTAATATCGTCGATAATTCAGCGGGATACCTTCGCCGGGGGCAGGGCAGGCGATGACCGGAAAAACTGTGACGCGGGCCGACTTGTGCGAGGCGGTCTATCAAAAAGTCGGTCTTTCACGCACGGAATCCGCGGCTCTGGTTGAGTTGGTGCTCAAGGAGATCACCGACTG
>DASSLE010000537.1:0-25463 GCA_035689725.1 Pseudolabrys sp. | reverse complement strand
AATATGACCGTGGCAAGCCGAGCACGTGCTCGGCCAGATACGAGAGGATCATGTTGGTGGAGATCGGCGCCACTTGATAGAGCCGCGTCTCGCGGAACTTGCGCTCGACGTCATACTCCTCGGCGAAACCAAAGCCGCCGTGCGTCTGCACGCACATATCGGCGGCGGCCCAGGAGGCGTCGGCAGCAAGAAGCTTCGCCATGTTGGCCTCCGCACCGATGTCCTCGCCCGCATCATATTTGCACGCGGCTTCATGAACCATCAGCTCGGCGGCGCGCATCTGCGCGTAGGCGCGGGCAATCGGGAATTGTACGCCCTGATTTTGACCGATCGGACGGCCGAATAATTCGCGCTCCTTGGCATAGTGTGTTGCCTTAGTGATGAACCACTTGGCGTCGCCGACGCATTCGGCCGCAATCAGAATGCGTTCCGCATTCATGCCCGAAAGTATGTAACGAAAGCCCTGTCCTTCCTCGCCGATCAGATTTTCTGCCGGTACGCGCAGGTCGTCGAAGAATATCTGCGTGGTGGCGTGGTTCATCATTGTGCGAATCGGATTGATGGCGATGTTGGCACCCTGCGCAAGCCGCATGTCCACCAGGAATACAGATAACCCGTCGGTACGCTTCTTGGCCTGTTCCTTCGGCGTGGTGCGCGCGAGCAAGAGCATCAGATCCGAGTGCTCGGCACGCGAGGTCCAGATCTTCTGTCCGTTGATGACGTAGTGATCATTGCCTTCACGTCGGGCCGCCGTGCGCAGGGAAAGCGTGTCAGTGCCTGACGTCGGCTCTGTGACGCCGAAGGCCTGCAGGCGAAGCTCCCCACTGGCGATCAGCGGTAAATAGCGCTCTTTCTGGGCATCGCTGCCGTGACGCAGGATTGTGCCCATGGTGTACATCTGTGCATGACAAGCAGCGCCATTGCCCCCAGAAGCATGTACCTCCTCAAGAATTGCGGCAGCGGCAGCAAGATTGAGTCCGCTACCGCCGTACTCCTCAGGGATCAGGGCTGCGAGATAGCCGGCCTCAGTGAGCGCGGCGACAAATTCAGTCGGATAGGCGCGCTCGCGATCCAGCGCGCGCCAGTATTCGCCTGGAAATTTGGCGCATAGCGCGCGCACGCCGGCGCGAATATCAGCAAATTCATCCCGCTCAGTGCTGCGCTTTTTCATAAGCCCACTCTATGCAGCCGGCAGCGCCTGACAAGTGCGGCTAGATCGGGTCCCAATTAAACACGTCTTCCGAACGCTCCAACGGTGTAAACGAGGATGCGAAGGCGTTTTTGAGCTCCGTGGCAAGCTCTTGCGGCGTCCAGCCGTCGGCGCGGTGAATGGTTTTGATCGGCCGCGGCTGGTTGAACAAGTAAATCTCGTTGTTGCGGACCGAAAAAATTTGCCCGGTGATGTCCGCAGCCGCGTCTGAGCCAAGATAGACGGCGAGCGGCGCAATCTTCTCCGGCGTCATGCGCTGGAATGCTTCAATGCGGCGTTTGTCCTGTTCTGATTGCGCCGGAATTGACTCGATCATGCGTGTGAACGCGAAAGGCGCGATGCAATTCGAACACACCTTGAAACGCGCCATATCGAGTGCAATCCCACGTGACAGGCCCATGACGCCGAGCTTTGCGGCCATATAGTTGGCCTGACCGAAATTGCCGACCAGGCCTGAGGTCGAGGTCATATGCACAAACGCACCCGAACCTTGCTCGCGAAAAAGCGGCGCGACCGCACGGCTCATATTAAACGAACCGTTGAGATGCACAGCGATAACATCGGACCAATCCGCCCAGCTCATCTTGTGAAAGATGACGTCGCGCAGGATACCGGCGTTATTGACGAGGATGTCAACACGGCCGAAGGCATCGAGCGCGGATTTGACGATGGCTTCTGCGTTTTTCGGCTCGGTAATCGAGAGCGCGGAGGCGATCGCGCTGCCGCCAGCCTTTTTAATGGCAACCACGGTATCGTACGCAGGGCCGACGTCCCTGCCTTCGCCTTGCAGGCTGGCACCAATATCGCAGACCACGACGCGCGCGCCTTCCTTGGCGAGCAACACGGCAATGCCGCGTCCGATGCCGCGCCCCGCCCCGGTGACGATAGCCGTCTTGCCGGCGACCATACCTCTCATCAATGCCCCCACACCTCACCGGCGATTTCAACGATCATGCGCAGCTTCGCCCATTGCTCATCTTCTGCCAGCGCGTTGCCTTCTTCGGTCGAGGCAAAGCCACATTGAGGCGACAGACACAGCTGGTCGAGCGAAACGAACTTGGCAGCTTGCTCAATACGGCGCTTGATTTCATCCTTGGATTCCAGCCGTCCGCTTTTCGTCGTGACAAGACCGAGCACCACGGTCCTATCCTTCGGAAGCATCCGTAGCGGTTCGAAGCCGCCGGCACGCTCGCTGTCGTATTCCATGAAGAAGCCATGCACTTTGATCTTGTTGAACAAGATCTCCTGCACCGTTTCATAACCACCGGAGCCCATATAAGTCGACTTATAGTTTCCGCGGCACATATGCATGGTGATGGTCATGTCTGGCGGAATGTCCGACATCGCCGTATTGATCAAGTCGCCGTAAAGTTCGCCGAGTTTTTCCGGATCATCCCCGCGATCTTTCATCGCCTGGCGATATTTCGGATCGCACAGCATGGCGATGAAGACTTCGTCGAGTTGGAGATAGCGACACCCTGCATTGGCGAAAGCACGCACGGCTTTTTTATAGGCCTGGCCGAGATCGTCGAAGAAGGTATCAAGCTTCGGATAAACATTTCTGTCGATTGGCGTCGGCACAGGACGCCCATAAGCTGCGGACGGCGAAGGAATTGTGATCTTCGGCGTGTGCTTGGTGTGCGCTGCGACGAACTTGAAATGCTCGATCATCGGATGGCCGGAAAAGCCGAGCTTGCCGGTGACCTTGAGACCTTCATTGCGCGTGGTCACGGCAGCGAATGCAATCCCTGTATCCATTACGTGCTTCTCAATGCCATCGAGGCCCCAGAGAAAATCAAGGTGCCACCAGGAGCGACGAAATTCGCCATCGGTGATCGATTGCAGGCCGACTTCTTGCTGCTTATTGATGACGCGCTCGACTTCGCGGTCTTCGATTTCCTTAAGCTGCGGCGGCGTGATTTCGCCCTTGGTACGCTGCTCGCGCGCCTTCTTCAGCGCAGCGGGACGCAACAGGCTGCCGACATGATCGGCACGAAATGGTGGCTTTGTTCGTTGTGACATTGTTTGTTTTTACTCTCCGACAACTTTCCTGACCGGGTCACGCCGCTTCGCGGCGACCCGGTGACGGACAGCCATAATTCTGGTTTGTTATTCCCCCCAAACCTCTTCAGCAAGCTCGACGATCATCCTGAGTTTCGCCCATTGCTCCTCTTCGGCAAGAATATTGCCCTCTTCCGTCGAAGCGAAGCCGCATTGCGGCGACAGGCAAAGCTGCTCTAAAGGTACGAACTTCGCGGCCTTGTCGATACGCCGTTTGATCTCATTCTTTGATTCAAGCCGTCCCGACTTGGACGTGACGAGGCCTAGCACAACGGTTTTGCCTCTCGGCACGAAACGCAGTGGTTCAAATCCGCCGGCACGGTCACTGTCATATTCCATGAAGTAGCCGTGCACGTTGATGGTGTTGAATAGAATCTCCGCCACCGGCTCGTAACCGCCCGATGCAACGAAGGTTGACTGGAAATTGCCGCGACACAAATGCATGGCAATGGTCATGTCACGCGGAATGTCGGAGATCGCAGCATTGATCATGCCGGCATAGATTGTCGGCAGCTTTTCCGGATCATCGCCGCGGTTGGCCACTTGCGCGCGCAGCTTCGGATCGCAAAGATAAGTGAAATTGACCTCGTCGAGCTGGAGATAACGGCAGCCCAAATCGGCGAAGGCGCGCACGGCCTTGCGGTAGGTCTGGCCCAGATCGCGATAGAAGTCACTCATATCCGGATAGATCGTCTCCGGCACGGCGTCGCGGCCGTAGCGGAAATGCAGCGACGACGGCGAAGGGATCGTCATCTTCGGCGTGACGCGGGTATGTCCCTTGACGAACCTGAAATGGTCCAGCATCGCATGGCTGGGGAACGTGCCGAGCTTGCCGGTGACCCGCAGCATCATCGGCTTGGGATTGGGGCCCTCGAATTTGATCTTGCGCTCGCCGAGATAGGCTTCGACCCCGGTAAGTGCCTCGAGGAAATCATAGTTCCAGAACGCGCGGCGGAATTCTCCGTCGGTGACTGCTTGAAGGCCGATGTCTTCCTGCTTCCTGATGATTGCCAAGATCTCGCGATCCTCGATCGCTTTCAGCTCATCAGTGGAAATTTCGCCTTTCTTTCGCCTCGCGCGCGCTTCCTTCAGTGGCGCAGTACGCAAGAGGCTACCAACATGATCAGCGCGGAACGGCGGCGTTGTTCTTTTCATTACGAGAGCACGTGAGCTTTCACGAAAACGGCCGGCGCTTGGCGGCGCCGGCCGATAATGTCATCATAATTTGTGCAAGCCGCAAAACTATTTTGCGATCGCCTTTTCATAGGGGTAAATCACTTCGCCGCTTTTGTACTTAGGCGGATAGATGATGACCTCCGTCGTCAGATCGCGGAAGTCATCGACCGACTTGCCTTTTATGTTTTGGAACTGAGCCGCCAACGTGCGCTCTTCCGCCCATTCGCCTTGCTTGCCGAACTTAACATCGCCTACCACGGTCTTGAATGTTGTCTTGCGGATATAGTCGGCGAGCACATCGTCATTGAGGCTCTTCGTGGAAGCGATCGCATCGCCAAGCACCTGCAGATAGGCATAGGCCCAGACAGGCATATAGTAGCCGAGCGGATCTGTGCCGGCCGCCTGCGCGCGCGCCTGATATTTCTTTAGGAGCTCGAACGCACCCGGGAAGTCCATCGACTTGACCGGCAGCCAGGTTTCGAAATTGACGACGCCGTTGAGAAGTGGGCCAAGCTGGGTTTTGAAAACCGTCGCTTGCAGGCCAACCATCGCGCCGCCCCACATCTTCGGCTTGAAGCCGACCTCGCTCATCGCCTTTACCATGCCGACCGTATCGAGCGGATAGGAGCAAATCACCAGCAAATCCGGATTTAGAGCCTGGATTGCCCGCACGATCGGAGTGAAATCGGTAGTCGCCGGGGGATAGGCCTTTTCGTAAACAATCTTGAAACCCGATGCTTGGGCATTCTGATGTGCACCCTCGCAGGCGTTGCGGCCGAACTCGGCATCCGCCATTGCAATCGCAATCGTCTGAGGCTTTGGCTTCTGCACTTCGGCCACCTTGAAGAATCCACGTGTGAAGGCTGGCTTCGGCGTCGGACCGTTCGGGATCATTGAGAAATATTTCGGATAATTAAAGGATTCATTCACGCCGGTGCCGAACAGACTGACGAACAACTTTTTCTTCTGGATCGCGACCGGCATGGCAGCGGCAATCTGGGTCGAGGCGTAGCCACTCACGATCAAGTCAACCTTGTCGACATCGAGCAGCTTGGCGTAAATACCGGGGACTTGCGACGGATTGCTTTGGTCGTCGTAGTAGACAAGCTTTACCGGCCTGCCCAACAGCCCGCCCTTGGCGTTGATGTCATCTTCCCAAATCTGCATTGCGACCAGCGACATTTTGCCGTTGGCGGCGAGCGGGCCAGTTAGCGCCATGCCGAACCCGATTTTTATCGGCTCGGCGGCTTTCGCGGACATTGTGGTGAATAGAAGCGCAGCGGCAGCGGCCGACAACGCGAGGCGGCTTATCTTAAGCCATTGAGATTGCGCAGACATGTCTACCCCCTTCGGTTCGGTGCATGGATCTCGCGTAAGAACCTCGTCTTTTATACGGAATCCCGATTGCTCAAAGCTAGTGCGCACGCACCAAACCGAATTGCGAAATATCAAAGGCGACCCCAAACCTCCTCCGCCAATTCCACGATCATCCGCAGCTTCGCCCACTGCTCTTCTTCTGCCAGCACATTACCTTCTTCGGTCGAGGCAAAGCCGCATTGTGGCGACAGGCAGAGCTGGTCGAGCGTGACATATTTGGTGGCTTCGTCAATGCGCCGCTTGATGTCGTCTTTCGGCTCAAGACGTCCGCTCTTCGAGGTGACGAGGCCAAGCACAACACGCTTGTCTCCTTTGAGGCGGCGCAGAGGTTCGAAATCTCCAGCACGGTCAGTATCGAACTCCAGGAAATAGCCGTCGACATTGACCTTGCCGAACAATTCTTCGGCGACGAATTCGTAGCCCCCGGAGGCGATGAAGGTCGAGCGGAAATTGCCACGGCAGGAATGCATGGTGATCACCATGTCCGCGGGCTTTGCCTCCAGCGCTTTGTTGGTCATGCGGGTATAGCGCGGCGGCAGCTTGTTCGGATCATCGCCGCGTTTGCGGGAATCTTCGCGCTGTTTCGGATCGCAGATCATCGACCACGCGGTATCGTCGAGTTGCAGGTAGCGGCATCCGGCGCCGTAAAAGGCGCGGATCGCCTTCTGATAGGTGATGGCGACATCGTCGAAATAGGCGTCGAGATCGGGATAGACGGTTTTGCTGATCGATTGCCGTCCCTGACGGAAATGGAATGTCGAAGGCGCAGGAATAGTCATCTTCGGCGTGACCGTGGCGTGCGCTTTGAGGAACTTGAAGTGCTCAATGTGCGGGTGATTGGAGAAGTTGACCTTGCCGGTCACTCGGACACTCTCCGCCTTGGTGTTGACACCGGCGAAGTGGATGCCTTCGCTGGTCTGGTACATTTCAACGCCTTTGAGGCCTTTGTAGAAATCGAAATGCCACCAGGAACGCCGAAACTCGCCATCGGTGACGAGCTTCAACCCCACCTCTTCCTGCTTCTTGATGATCTTTTCGATCTCGCGATCTTCGACCGTCTTGAGCGCCGCGGCGTCGATCTCGCCCTTCGCGTGCTTTGCACGCGCCTCTTTAAGTGGTGTGGTGCGCAGCAGGCTGCCGACGTGATCGGCGCGGAAGGGCGGCGTGGTGCGTTGGGTCATGATCTGGGTGGGCTCGTGTCCTGAATGTGGTGCAGCGCGTAACGGTGCACCGCTGATCCGGGACCGCCACACATCGTAACGGATCCTACTTCCCCCAAACCTCGTCGGCCAGTTCGACAATCATGCGCAGCTTGGCCCACTGCTCGTCTTCGGCCAGAACGTTACCTTCTTCGGTCGAGGCAAAGCCGCATTGGGGTGACAGGCAGAGCTGGTCGAGCGCAACGTATTTGGTCGCTTCTTCAATGCGCTTCTTGATATCGGCGCGCGGTTCCAGCCGGCCGGACTTCGAGGTCACCAACCCGAGCACCACGATCTTGTTGCCCTTCGGCAAAAAACGCAACGGCTCGAAGCCGCCGGCACGATCGGTGTCATATTCGAGGAAGTAGCCGTCATAGTTGCACTTGCCGAGGAGATTCTGCGCCACCGGCTCGTAGCCGCCGGAGGAAATGAAGGTTGAACGGAAGTTGCCACGACAGACGTGGGTAGTGACCGTCATGTCGGCGGGTTTTGCTTCCAATGCTTTATTGATGCAGCGCGTGTAAGTCTCCTGCAGATGGTCGACGTCGAGGCCGCGGTCGCGCGCCTTCTTCAGCTCCTCCTGCGAACAGAGATAGGCCCAGGCGGTGTCGTCGAATTGCAGGTAGCGGCAACCGGCGTCATAAAACGCCTTGATGGCCTTCTGATAGGCCATGGCAAGATCGTCGAAAATAGCGTCGCGATCAGGATATGCGGACTTCGCCACCGCGCCGGGCTCAAGCCGGAAATGCATCACACTCGGCGCCGGGATCGTCATCTTCGGCGTGACCTTGGTGTAGGCCTTCAGAAATTTGAAGTGCTCGAGCATCGGGTGATTGGAAAAGCCGATCTTGCTCTTGACTTTGATGCTGAGCGGTTTGGTCTGTACGCCCTGAAACTGGATACCGTGGTCGAGCTGATAGATCTCGACGCCGTCGAGCATGCCGAAGAAATCGAAGTGCCACCAGGAGCGGCGGAATTCGCCGTCGGTTGCGAGCTTGAGGCCGATCTCTTCCTGCTTCTTGATGATCTTCTCGATCTCGCGGTCTTCAACCTCTTTCAGCTGCACCGCGTTTATCGCGCCCTTCTCGCGCTTCGCCCGCGCGTCTTTGACGGGCGCCGTGCGCAGGATGCTGCCGACATGATCGGCACGAAATGGCGGTTTTGTTCTTTGCATATCGTCCTCCGCGAGTGGCCCGCGTTTTGCCGGCGGGGTCTTATTTACTACGAGCCATAGCACGGCCAGCACCGTGCCGTCCTGCGGCGGCTTCGCATGCGTAGCGTGCTGTTTCAAGCGTCCCGCCGAAGGAAAAATAATGGGGTGCGACATCGCCCAAACCGTTTGTTGCCGAAAGCGTTTCGATAATGGGGCCGGGTCCGACATGGCCGACCAGACCGCTAGCGACGCCCGACACTAACCCGCGCAACGAGGCCGCGACGCCGCAGCGTTTCGCGTACCGAAGCAGCGCCGGCATGTTGGTCGGCCCCGCCATGCCGACCTTCACCGGCTTGTCGATACCGCAGGCGCGCAGTTGTTTGAGCCATGTCAGAATACGTTCGGGGGAAAACGAAAACTGGCTGACGATATAAACGCGCAAATCGTGCGCAGTAGCGACAGCGATCTTTTCATCGAGTGCGGCTTCAAGACGCCCGGCTGGAATGCGTGGATGGCCTTCTGGATAGGCGCCGATACCGATCTCTTCAAATCCGGCTTCACGCAGCCGGCCTTTTTGGATAACGGCGAGAGCATCGGGGAATACGCCCGGCATGTCGACATCCCCGCCGATCAATAGCAGCCGCCGCATATCGGCTTCGCCATGAAAGCGGGCGAGCAATCCCTGCAACATGGCAGCACTGGCAAGCCGCCGCGCCGCGATATGAGCAACCGGCTCAAGGCCAGCCTTGCGCAAAGCCGCAGCCGCCATCACCAGTTCGTGCGTATCTTGTGTCGGCACCGCGGTCAGATAAAGCGGCGTGTCGCGCGGAAGAATATCCGCGAGCTTGGTAATTTCAGTCGCGCTTGGGCGCGTGGCTTCAAGCGAAAAGCATCGCGCGAAGCCAGCAGAATCAAACACGGGGATGGCGGCGGCGGGCATTGGCCAACATGCCTACTCGCGCCGGCGCGAAATTACGAAGGACTCATCGTAGAACCACAAGCCGCCGTGCTTCTGCAGAATGTCGCGCGTCGCCTCGATATAACGCCGATCGCTATTCACATCGGAAAGGCGATCATCTTCCACCTGCGCCACGTAGATTGCCGCGTTCCATGCTGCGAGCAATGTCGAGGTGCCGATCGAGGAGGAAATTTCAGATGGCAAAGTGTGCATGTCATAGCGAAACAGCGAGCGCTGATCGGAATAGGCGTTGAAATTGAGATCACGGCCGGCCGCGCCCAGTTCGTGCTTCACTTCCTTGAGCAGATCGTGGCGGCTGTGCACGAACGGATTATCGTTCGGCCAGACTTTCTGGATGATCTCCATGCCCGGATCGTGTCCGTAGGAATGGATCGCGATCATGCGGCCCCCGGGCCCGATCGCACGGGCGAGCGGCGCGAGCACACGCTTTGCCTTGAATTCAAGCGAAGCGCGCGCGCGATAGGGCTGCGAGGCTATCACTAGATCGTAGTCGGCGACGGTGCCGCCCGGCTTTGGCACGATCTGGTCGAGAAGGAAGCGATGGTCGTTCCGGTAGATCACCAGAATTACCGGACGCTCATAGACCGGGTTGCCGCTTTTCGCGCTCACGCGCGCCTTCCAGGTCTCGGCCAGGAATGGCTCGAGATCGGTGATCTGCTTCTCAAAACTGTGCGCGGTGTTGCCGTCCATCGCCAGCTCTTTCCAGACCAGGCTGGTAGCCGCACTCAGGGATTTCACCGCCAGCCAGGGCGCTTCGGCATAGGCAAGATTGGTAAGCACCAGCACGCTGGAAGGATGCTCGACGAAGCGGTCCGCCATCTTGTGCAACGTGAGGCGGATATCCTCCAGGCTGATTTCCTTGCCGACGATATAGAACGGCGTCGTCGGGAAGCGATCGTGCATCGAGCGCATGACCCGCCCGAGCACGGTACCGTCGCCGACACCGGCATCAAACACGCGCACCGCCGGCGGACGCGGATGTATATTGGCGAGCTCCAGTCCGACGCGCGAAGCGATCTCCCATTTCTCCGAGCAGGTATTTACGAACAGCAGATATTTCTGCCGGTTATCGAAGAAACGGAAATTGCGCTGCGGATCGTCGGTGGCGAGCCCTGAAGCAACCGGGGGCGCCGGTGGCTTTACGACGGGCAGCGCACCAGGCGGCGTCGGCTCAAACAGCACGCGGCGCCGCGCCGGCGCTCCATCTGAATTTCGCGCCATGAAGGAGCGGATGCGCTCGAGCGTGTCGGTGGTGATGCGGCCGCCGTTGCGCAGCCGGCTCGCCAGTTTCCCGTCGTTGACAGCGCGACGGCCGAAGGTCGATTCGGCAAGTCCACGAGCGCGGCAGAATTCACTGATCTCCTGGAGGATTTGTTCGTTCATCGCGGCGTTTCCTGACCGGCTCTCGTTGGCCGTTGTGTGCCGCAAAGCGAACCAAGTCTCCCCGCTTTCGTCAACCGTAAAGGCATGTTGTGGAAAGGTGGGCAAAGTGGGTGGGCTTTCTGCCCATTCACAAAATACTGGATTTCATGGATAAAACGAAAAAATGTCCGTCAGTAGAGCTATCGGCGAGTCGTTTAGTGGGAAAAGTCCTACGATTGAGCTGTCAGCTTGTGGGCAAATGTGGGCAGCCTCCTATCGAGGGCGCCTAGCCGGCCAAATCATGGCCGTTCGGTCAGATATCAAAGAAAACGGTCTCGTTTTCGCCCTGGACGCGAATGTCGAAGCGGTAGACCGGCAGATCGCCCCGCATCTCTTTGTGGGCAACGAGAGTCCTGCGCCGGTCAGCCGGCACCAGCGTCAGGATGGGATCATTGTCGTTGGCCGCCTCGTCGGCGAAATAGAGCCGGGTATAGATCTGCCGCAGCATCCCGCGCGAGTAGATGCAGAACACGACATGCGGCGCCTGCGGCTTGCCGTTCGGCCCCGGCACCGATCCCGGCTTGATGGTGTCGAAGCTGAAAGTGCCGTTCTTGTCGGTTGCCGAGCGGCCGAAGCCCATGAACTTGGTGTTAGGCCGCGTCCTGCTGTCGCGCGGGTGCGCATAACAACCCTGCGCGTCCGCCTGCCATACCTCCACCATAGCGTCGTTGATCGGCAGACCGTCGCCATCGAGCACGTGACCTTCGATGCGGATCTTCGTGCCCGAAGCGTCCGGAGTCACCAGATTGGCACCGGCGGTTTCCTTCCAGTCGTAGATGTCGCTCGGTTTCCAGTCGCAACGGCTGTGCGGCGCAAGGCCATACGCAAAGAACGGACCGACGGTTTGTGAGGGAGTGATGTCCGACATTTAATGTTTGTCCGTGTCTTGGGGCGTGGCTTCGCGACCGCGCAGCACAATATCGAAGCGGAAGCAAAGCGCCCAGTCGGGAATGGTGTTTTCCAAATCGAAGCTCGAGACCATGCGCTGCCGTGCCTTTTCGTCAGTCACCGAATTGAAGATCGGGTCGAATGGAAACAACGGATCACCCGGGAAATACATCTGTGTCACCAGCCGCGACAGAAACGAATGGCCGAACACCGAAAAGTGGATGTGGTTCGGGCGCCAGGCATTGTGGTGATTGCCCCAAGGGTAGGCGCCTGGCTTCACCGTGATGAAACGGTAATAACCTTTCTTGTCGGTGATGGTGCGCCCCGCGCCAGTGAAGTTCGGATCAAGCGGCGCCGGATGCTGGTCGACATTGTGCACATAACGGCCGCAGGCATTCGCCTGCCAAATCTCCACCAGCGTGTCGGCTTGTGGCCGCTTGTCCTCATCGTACACATGGCCGTGCACAATGATGCGCTCGCCCAAAGGCTCGCCCTTGTGCTGTTTTGTGAGATCGGCGTCACCGTCCTGGACTGCGTCTTGGCCATAGACCGGGCCGGTCAGCTCCGACAGCGTGTGCGGCACGATGATCAGCGGCTTCGACGGCGAGCGCTTGACTGTGCTGCGATAGTCGGGCGTGAGATGCTTGGGAAAGGCACTCAAGCTCTCTTTTGGGAAAACCAGCGTCATTCTTGTTTCCTTTATTGGTGGCGCTTTCAGGTTACTCGCTCGATTGCAAGCGATACACCTTGACCGACTCCAACGCACATAGTGGCGAGCCCGAGTTTGCCGCCGTTCTCCTCCAGACCATGCGCGGCCGTTAGCACCAAGCGAGCGCCTGACATGCCAAGCGGATGACCAAGTGCAATCGCGCCACCATGCGGATTGACCTGTTCGGCGTCATCGGCAAGCCCCAGCTGCCGCAAGCAGGCTAGCGACTGAGAGGCGAAAGCTTCGTTGATCTCGATCAAATCGTAGCTGGAAATTTTATGCTGGAGGCGCGCCATTAGTTTTTGCGTAGCTGGCACCGGCCCGATGCCCATGATACGAGGCGGCACCGCTGCCGAAGCCATACCGAGAATGCGGGCGCGGGGGGTCAGCCCATGCGCCTTCACCGCAGCCCCCGATGCGATAATGATGGCGGCTGCTCCGTCATTGACACCAGAGGCGTTGCCCGCAGTCACAGTGCCGGGGTTGCGGAACGGCGTCTTGAGCTTGGTGAGTTGCTCGAGCGTGGTGTCAGGGCGAGGATGTTCGTCCTTGTCGACCTTAACTGATCCCGCTTTGCCTCCTGGCACCTCGATCGCGACGATCTCTTTGGCGAAGAAACCCGAAGCGATTGCCTTACCGGCGCGCTGCTGCGAGCGCAGCGCAAATGCGTCCTGGTCGGCGCGGGTGATCTGGAATCCCTCGGCCACGTTTTCGCCGGTCTCCGGCATGGAATCGACGCCGTATTGCTGTTTCATCAGTGGATTGACGAAGCGCCAGCCAATTGTCGTGTCATAAATTTCAGCCGTGCGCGAAAAGGCTTCCTGCGCCTTGCCCTGCACAAACGGGGCACGCGTCATCGATTCGACACCGCCGGCAATCGCGAATTCCATTTCGCCGGCACGGATTGCGCGCGCGGCAGTACCGACCGCTTCCAACCCCGATGCGCAAAGCCGGTTCAAGGTCACGCCCGGCACATTGGTCGGAAGGCCCGCGAGTAGCAGCGCCATGCGCGCAACATTGCGATTGTCCTCGCCAGCCTGATTGGCGCAGCCGTAATAGACCTCGTCGAGTTTTTCCCAATCGATCTTCGGATTGCGCGCGATGAGTGCCTTGAGCGGCACTGCGGCGAGATCGTCGACCCGCACCTTGGCAAGCGCGCCGCCATAACGCCCGATTGGGGTACGCACCGCATCGCAAAGAAAGACATCGCGCGCCATTACGCGGCCTCCGCGTGCGCGCGGTCGGTGCGCGCATAAAGATCGCGAAGCACTTCGAGTTCCCGTTGCGTTGGTGGCGAAGTTTCAGTGACCTTGGCCGCGAATTTAACTGGCCACCCGGCATTTTCCTGAATCTGCTCGCTGGTGACGCCCGGATGAATGGAGACGACGGTCATTTCTTTCGTTTCGGGGTCTGGCTCAAACAGGGCCAAATCGGTGATAAGCTTGGTTGGACCTTTGGTCTTCACGCCAAGCCTGACGCGTGAGTCACCACCTGAAACATGGCCAATCGATGTAACGAAATCGAGCCTGTCGACGAAGCTGCGCTTGCCCTGCGCCATGATGATGAAGATCTCACCACAAGAGATGGCGATTTCCGGCGCGCCGCCACCGCCAGGCAGGCGAACCTTTGGTTTGTCGTAGAGGCCAACGACTGTCGTGTTGAGATTGGCGTATTTGTCGATTTGCGCGCCGCCGAGAAAGCCGACCTTAATGCGGCCGCCTTGCAGCCAGTACCGAAACATTTCAGGCACAGACACTGTGGTAAGCGCGGTCTCGCATAATTCACCGTCGCCAATCGACAGCGGCAATATGTTTGGCTTGGTGGCAAGCGTGCCGGATTCATAGATCAACGTGATGTTCGGCGCGTGCGTGAGACGCGCGAGATTGCAGGCGGCTGATGGCTGGCCGATGCCGACAAAGCAGACATCGTCATTCTTCAGCGCGCGTGCTGCTGCGATTGTCATCATCTCGTTTGGCTTATAGTTGGCCATGCTTATTACTCCGCCGCGACGCGATGCTTATGCACAAACTGGGCGAAAATCTCCGGACCTTTCGCCAGCACATTCTCTTTCATCCAGGCAAGGAAAGAATCGCGCTCGCGCGAAATTGCGTCCCATTCTTTGTAGAAGTTGTTATTGCGCGGATAGTAGCCCTGCGCATAGGACGGGAACGCGCCGCCGGGCACCTCGACGACATGACCAACGGTCCAGTGCGGCAACACCACCGCATTGAGGCTGCGCTCGGGAAGCTCGTCGACGATCTCTTCGACCGTCACCACCGAGCGCTTGGAGGCAAGCACGGCTTCCTTCTGTACGCCGAGCACACCTTCGATCATGACATTGCCGGCCTTATCGGCGCGCTGGGCATGGATCACCGCCACGTCGGGCCGGTGCGCCGGGATGGCGGCAAGCTCTTCGCCGGTGAATGGACACTGCACACGTTTGATCTTGGCGTTGACCTTCGGCAGGTCGCCGCCGATGTAACCGCGAAAAATAGCGCACGGCAGACCGGCCGCGCCGGCTTCGTAGGCATTGGCCATGGCCGCGTGAGAATGCTCTTCCAGTTCAAGCTTGTGCGGCCAGCCGTTCTCGATGGCATCTCTTAAGCGGTGCAGCGAACCAACCCCGGGATTGCCGCCCCACGAAAAAACAAGCTTGGCGACGCAGCCCATGCCGATGAACTGATCGTAAATGAGGTCGGGGGTCATCCGGATCAGCGTGAGCCTTTTACGTCCCTGACGGATGATCTCGTGGCCGGCTGCATGAGGGATGAGATGGGTGAAGCCCTCAAGCGCGAGGGTGTCGCCGTCGTGGACCGCTGATTTTATAGCTTCGGCGAGCGAAGAAATACGCGCCATGCGGACTGAACCCTTGTTGCAATCCCGTATTTACGGCTGGCCATCAGCAGGGTCAAATGGCGAGCGCCGATAAGTTGGGACTCAATGGATCGTCTTTTATGTTGGGCAAGCAGCCGATTTTCACGATTCACGCCGAGCTCGAGGCCGTCACTAGTCTCGGCCGCACACCCTATGGCGAGCGTCGCGTGATCGGCATTCTTGGTGGCAGCGTGAACGGGCCGAAGTTAAAAGGCCGCATACTTCCGGGCGGCGCCGATTGGCAGATCATCCGCAGCGACGGCGCCGCCGATATCAAGGCGCGCTATACCATTCAGACCGATGCTGGGGCGCTTATTATGGTCACCAGCGAGGGCCTGCGACACGGGCCGCTCGAGGTGATGGAACGACTGACGCGAGGCGACAATGTCGATCCTGCTCAATATTATTTCCGCACTGTGATGCGGTTCGAGACGTCCGATCCTGCGGTTGACTGGCTCAACAGAATTTTGGCGCTGGCGCGGGGCCAGCGCGAAGCCCGTGCCGTACGGCTCGATGTCTATGAAGTGGAATGATGTCAGTTATCAGCCGAAATCCCGAAGCAAATCCATCAATTGCATGCGCCGCTTGGGGCCGACCTGTTTACCAATCCGCGCCTCATGCTTTTCGGCTAGATTTTTAATTTTCGTCAGCGCGGTTTCGCCTTCCCTGGTTAGAATTAAAGAGTGCGAGCGCCCATCGGACCGATGGCGGCGGATCCATTTTCTCCGTTCCAATTCGTGGAGGAGTCGCGCAAGGCGCGCACGTTCGATCCCGAGGCCCTGGCCAATCAGCGCCTGGGACTTGCCCGGATTAGCTTCGATGACAAGCAGTACGGAGTATTGCGCCGGGCGAAGTTTCATTGCCTTCAGTGTCGCAATGAAGTCCTGAAATACCAGAACCTGCAGCCGGCGAAGAAAGTAACCCAGATGGCTGTTGAGCTGACCCAAATGAAGTTTGTCGGGCTGCACCGCATATTCTCCCGCTCTTGGCTTTAGTGCGGCTGTCTGCCGGTATGTCATTCCCTGGCTCTTTGATTGCCCAGCCATATGTTTCCTTGACGCAGATTGTTGTCAATGACAACATTCACGCCTTCGGTCGAAAACAGCATTTAACGAAGGGCCGCTACCACGGGAGGATACCATGCTGAAAGCGGTGAGATTTGCCGCGGTTCTAGTCACCTCGCTTTCGATGCCGGCTTTCGCAGAGATGAACGGCACCACTCGCATCGGTATCCTGAACGACATGTCCAGCGTCTATGCCGATTTTCAGGGGCCAGGCTCCGTCCTCGCCGCCCAAATGGCCGTCGAGGATTTCGCCAAACAATCGAAGCTCAAGGTCGAGATCATCTCGGCGGATCACCAGAACAAGCCCGACGTGGGGGCCGGCATCGCGCGGCGCTGGTTCGACGTGGAGGGCGTCGACATGATCATTGACTTGCCAAACTCGGCCGTCGCGCTCGCCGTGAGTGATATCGCGCGGGAAAAGAATAAGGTCGCAATCGGATCTGGCGCTGGCACAGCACTTCTCACAGGTGCGAAGTGCTCGCCAAATTTCGTGCACTGGACGTATGACACCTGGGCCAACGGCCATGCACTCGCGCGTGGCGTTCTTGCGGCAGGTGGGAAGTCTTGGTTCTTTATTACGGCCGACTATGCTTTCGGGCACGATCTGGAAAAGCAGGCGAGTGATGAAGTCACCGCCAGCGGTGGCAAGGTCGTCGGCAGCGTCCGTCACCCGCTCGGCGTCAATGATCTATCCTCTTTCATTTTGCAGGCTCAGGCTTCCAATGCTGACGTGGTTGCCCTAGCGAATGCCGGTGGCGATACCGTCAACACAATTAAACAGGCTGCCGACTTTAAGGTCGGGGCAAAACAAAAGATTGCCGCCCTAATTTTCGATCTGCAGAGCGTGCCAGCAATCGGGCTGCAGACCGCGCAGGGGCTCACGGCGCTCAATGCCTGGTACTGGGACATGAACGATCAGTCGCGGGCATGGTCGAGGCATTATCAGGAGCGGCATCCAAAAAAAATGATGCCAAATCACATGCAGGCCGGCGTCTATGCCGGTGTGCTACATTACCTCAAAGCTGTTGAAAAACTCGGTTCGCCTTCGGACGGACGCGCAGTGGTCGCCACAATGAAGGCAATGCCAACCGACGACCTCCTGTTCGGAAAAGGAACCATCCGGCAAGACGGGCGAAAAATACATCCAATGTATCTTTTGCAGGTCAAAACGCCGGCCGAATCCAAAAGCGAATGGGATGTCTTCAAGATCGCGGGCACCATTCCAACCGACAAGGCTTTCCGCCCGCTCGCGGAAGGTGCTTGCCCGCTGATTAAGAACTGAGCTTGTTGCGCAAGCGCATCTTCGGCGACAAGATGATTGACGCCGCCCAACGCAAAGGCGACAGCAGCCGAGTAGGAGTACGCGGTGAGTTCGCGACGTCCATTCAGTTCTATCCGCTCGTTATTGCCGGCTTCGCTAGCTGCGGAGCAGGACGGTCAGGTCGCCATCCTATCATTGAAGCGGCCCCACAAGCGGAACGCCCTCGATGACGAGACAATCATCGGGATTGAGCAATTCTTCACCTCGCTGCCGGACGACATTGGCGCGGTGTTACTCACGGGCGAGGGTGAACATTTCTCCGCAGGCCTCGATTTAACTGAATTGGAAGAGCGAGACCTTACGGAGGGTATTGCCCATTCCCGCCTCTGGCACAGGGCTTTCGAGAAAATTCAGTTCGGCAAAGTGCCAGTGGTCGCAGTGCTGCACGGCGCGGTAGTCGGCGGCGGCCTGGAGCTTGCTGCCGCGACGCATGTGCGCGTCGCAGAGCGCTCGGCTTTTTACGCACTCCCGGAAGGCAGCCGTGGCATCTATGTCGGGGGCGGCGGGTCGGTTCGGCTGCCGCGGCTAATCGGCGTGGCACGCATGATGGACATGATGCTCACCGGACGAACTTATTCTGCGGAGGAAGGCCAGGCCATCGGGCTGACCACATATCTTGTCGAACCTGGCAAAGGCTTCGCCAAAGGGCTCGAACTGGCGCAACGCATTGCCGGAAATGCACCACTGACCAACTTTGCAGTCATGCACGCGTTGCCGCGCATTGCCGAGATGGATCCGGCGAATGGCTACGCAGTTGAAGCGTTGATGTCCGCGATTGTGCAAGCCGATCCCGACGCAAAAGCGCGTTTGAAGGACTTTCTTGAGAAGCGTGCGCCGAAGGTCACACGCAATTAACGGAAATAGCGATGGCGAGCGTAGCCCGAGAAATTAAGAACCAAGTATCGGCACCGCTGCGTCCCGTGCGGTTAGGCAAACTCGATCCCGTGATCGAGCAACGCGCCGGTGGCGTCATCCATATTCGCGCGGCGCAAGAACTTGGGCGTTATCACGACAAGCTGACCCAGCCACTCGAACATTGGGCCAAAACCGCGCCGGACCGTTTATTCCTGGCACAGCGCGATACACAGGGCGAATGGCGCAAGCTCACATATGCGGAAGCGCTGTCCAGCGTACAGCGGATAGGTGCCGCTTTGCTGCGGCGCGGGCTTTCCGCCGAAAAGCCGATCGTGATCTTGTCCGGTAATGACATTGAGCATGCCCTACTGGCTCTGGCGGCGATGTATGTCGGCATTCCCTACGCGCCGATCTCGCCGGCTTATTCGCTGATGTCGAGTGACTTTGGTAAACTGCGCGTGATCATCAACTTGCTCACGCCTGGCCTTGTGTTTGCCAATGACGGCGGCCCTTTCGGGCCCGCGCTCTACGAAACCGTATCGGACGGGATTGAATTGGTCGTGGCGCGTAATCCATTGGGCGATCGCCAGACCACGCTGTTCTCGGATCTCCTTGGCATGGAAGACGCGGAAGGCGTCGCCACCGCGCATGCAAACGTGACGCCGGACAGCATCGCCAAGTTCCTGTTCACGTCTGGTTCGACCGGAAGTCCAAAGGCGGTTATCAATACCCATCGCATGCTGTGCTCGAACCAGGCGATGCTCGCCTCCGGTTTTGCCTTCGTCGCCGATGAACCCCCTGTCGTGGTCGATTGGCTGCCATGGAGCCACACCTTCGGCAGCAATCACAATTTCAATATGGTGCTCACCTATGGTGGCTCGCTCTATATCGACGACGGCAACCCGACGCCGCCGGGTGTCCCGAAGACCGCGAGAAATCTGCGCGAGATCGCGCCCACCATCTACTTCAATGTCCCCAAAGGTTACGAAGCGCTGATCACGCACTTCCGTGCAGACGATGCATTGCGTCGCAATTTCTTCAGCCGATTGAAAGTCCTTTTCTACGCCGGCGCCGGCCTGAACCAGGCCACTTGGGACGAGCTCACGCGGCTCGCGGTTGAGACCACCGGCGAACGCATTATTTTCCTGTCCTCGCTCGGCTCGACCGAGACCGCGCCACTGGCGCTCGCCTGCTCATGGGATTTCGACCAGCCCGGCAATATCGGGCTGCCGGCGCCGGGCGTGGAACTCAAGCTGGTGCCTAACGAAGGCAAGCTGGAAGCGCGGCTACGCGGCCCGCACATTACACCCGGCTATTGGCGGCAGGATCATCTGACCCGCGAGGCCTTCGATGAAGAAGGCTTCTACAGGATCGGCGATGCACTGAAGTTCGTCGATCCGAGCGACCCCGGCAAAGGTCTTTTGTTCGATGGCCGCATTGCGGAGGACTTCAAGCTATCGACCGGCACATGGGTCAGCGTGGGGCCACTACGCGCACGCTTCGTCGATCATTTTGCGCCATACGTTCGTGACGCCGTATTCGCCGGCGCCGATCGCGATGACATCGCAGCCTTGGTGTTTCCTGACATGGAGGCTTGCCGAAAACTCGGCGGTTTAGGCTCGGACGCATCGCCCACCGAGATTGTCGATGCATTGCCTGTGCGTGCAAGATTTGCCGAGTTGCTGGCAAAACTGGCTGCCGCCAGTCCGGGATCCTCGACGCGCGTGGAGCGCGCAATCCTGATGGCGGAACCGCCATCCATGGATAAAGGCGAGATGACCGACAAAGGCTCGATCAATCAACGCGCGGTGTTGAAGACCCGCGCCGCCCTGGTAGACGAGCTTTACGCGATGCCTCTATCGTCGCGGGCGATCGCAGTCGAAGGAAACCGCTGATGGAGACCAAAGGACAGGCAGCTATCGTCACCGGCGGCGCGTCGGGTCTGGGCGCTGCTACCGCGCGCGCATTGGCCGCAGCTGGTGCCAAAGTTGCCATTGTCGATGTCAACGAAAAGGCCGCCGCTGAAGTCGCGGACAGTATCAAGGGCATCGCCGTTGCCTGTGACGTTGCTGACAGCGCGAGTGGCGAAGCGGCGGTGAAAAAAGCCGCTGCCGCGCATGGGCCTGCGCGCATCCTGGTCAATTGCGCCGGCGTCGGCCCGGCCAAGCGCATCGTTGGCCGCGACGGACCTATGCCGCTCGCCGATTATGAGCGCGTCATTCGTATCAACCTGATCGGCACCTTCAATATGATGCGGCTGGTGGCCGCCGCCCTGCAGTCGGCGGAGCCGATGGCGGGTGGCGAGCGCGGCGTTATTGTCTCCACAGCTTCCGTCGCGGCTTTTGAAGGGCAAATCGGACAGGCTGCTTATTCCTCCTCCAAAGGCGGTGTCGCTGCGCTAACACTGCCGGCGGCTCGCGAATTCGCGCAGTTCGGTATCCGTGTGCTGGCGATAGCGCCTGGAATCTTTGGCACGCCGATGCTGCGCGCGCTGCCCCAGGAAGCGCAGGATTCTCTTGGCGCTTCGGTACCGTTCCCCAAGCGCTTAGGCGAGCCGCGCGAATTTGCAGCGCTTGTGCTCCATTGCGTGCATAATGCTTATCTCAATGGCGAAGTCATTCGCCTCGACGGCGCGCTGCGCATGGCGCCGCGCTGATACGAGGCCGCTGTGACGACCTTCAGCAACACACGAACAGTGCGGATCGAATGGGGTGACTGCGACCCAGCCGGCATTATTTTCTATCCACGCTATTTCGATATTTTTGATGCCTCGACCGCTCTGCTGTTCGAAAGGTCGCTTGGAATGACAAAATTTCAAATGTTCAAGAATCTCGAATTCGCCGGGTTTCCGCTCATCTGTACGCGTGCTCGATTTTTAAAGCCGACGCGTTTCGGAGACGACGTGACAGTAGAAAGCAAGATTGCCTTCGGTCGCTCCAGCTTCGACGTCGAGCACCGGCTAGGTCTTAAGGGCGAGATTTGCGTCGAGGCCTCGGAAAAGCGGGTCTGGGTTGTGCGCGATGCGAACGGTCGGCTCAAATCGCATCCGGTACCGGAGGCGGTGCTAAATAAGTTTCGACAATAATTTGCCGTCGTCCCGGACGAGAAGGCTAATCGATATTCGTAGCGATCTTCTTCAAAATCTGGATGAAACGTTTGCGATCACGTGCGCCGATGACGTGATCAAGGTTGCGCTCGTGCAGGCGCGCGCAGCGCGTCATCATAGTGAGTATTTTCTTTCCGGCCGGCGTCACATGCAGGCGATATGTCCGGCGATCGCTATCCATACGATTGCGTTCGACGAGACCACGCCGCACCAGGTCCTCAACGACAGGGGTAAGGCTGGACTTGTCGCGACCATTGGCTTGCGACAACTCAGTCTGGCTGATCCCGGGATTGCGTGCGATCAGCGTCAAGGTGGCGAAACGGCCAGGGCTTTCGCCAATCTCCTGAGAACGGCGCGAGAATGCCTGAAAGGCGGCCTCCTGGGCCATGCGCAAATTGAAGCCGACCCAATTGGCGAGCGGACCAAAATTAATCGATACGCCAAGGACTTCGCCGTTCTTTCCGCGTCGACGGCTGTCTGTGCCGTTCGTTCCGTGCACCGTCTCTACCTTTTTTCCGAAGCGGACGATCGACTGCTGCCCGCTCCAGCATTTAGTTTGATGTCAAACTATAAGCTTTACAACGTCGCTCGCATTCGGCTGAATATTGCAAAAAGTTGGCTTTAGCCAACACCCCAACCCTCGAGGGAGGAACCCATGAAACTCCGTTTCGCCGGATGTGTCTATGCTGCCGCTTTCTTGATCGGTGGAGCGACCGGCGCGCTCGCGCAAGACAAGACCTTCGAACTCAAGCTCGCACACTGGGTACCACCATCGCATCCGCTGCAGAAGGCACTGGAGGAATGGGGAGCGTCGGTCGAAAAGGATTCCGGCGGCACAATCAAATATAAAGTCTATCCTGCCCAGCAGCTCGGCAAGGCCTTCGACCATTACGATATGGCGCGCGACGGTATTGCCGACCTCACCTACATCAATCCTGGCTATCAGCCCGGCCGCTTCCCGATCATCGGCGCAGGCGAATTGCCGTTCCTGATCTCTAACGCCAAGAGCGGATCTCAGGCGATTGACGCGTGGTACCGTAAATACGCTGACAAGGAGATGAAGGACGTCAAGTTCTGTTTGGCCTTCCTGCACGATCCGGGCACGTTCCACTCCAAAACGAAGAAGGTCATGGTGCCCGCGGACATCAAAGGCATGCGGATCCGACCTGCGCACGCGACTATGGCGGCCTGGGTGACGCAACTCGGCGGCACCAATGTGCAGGCGTCGGCCCCGGAAGTGCGCGATATCCTCGACAAGGGTGTAGCGGACGCCGTGACTTTCCCTTGGGGCTCGGTCCCCCTGTTTGGGATTGACAAGGTTACGAAATACCACATGGAAGCGCCGCTTTACGTCACCACCTTCGCATTCGTGTTCAACAAGAACACCTACGATCAGATGTCGGCAGCGCAAAAGAAGGTCATCGACAATCACTGCACTAACGCATGGGCACTGAGAGTTGCGGTGCCTTGGGCCGATTTTGAGCATAACGGCATCGCCACGCTGAAGGCGCTGGCAGGTCACGAGGTCTACGGTTTGAGTCCGGAACAGCTCGCCGAATGGCGCAAAGCGGCCGAGCCATTGGAAAAGGCCTGGGCCGACAACGTTAGAAAGTCTGGTGGCAACCCCGACCAGATTATGAGCGAACTGAAGGACCAACTCAGCAAGCTCAGCGCGGCCTACTGACGCCGAATATCTAGCCAAGAATGGTCGCAACGGACGCAACCCGCGTCCGTTACGAACATTTTGCGAGAATTCATGGCCGAAAACGTCATGAGCGAAAACGAAGTTGCGAATCGGCTCGCCGGTGGCAGCGGACGTCCGCGCCGGCACGGCCCGATGGACCGCTTCATCAATGGCATCGAGCTGATCGCGGCATTTTTCGTCGGTATTGTTGCCGCCGATATATTCGTATCGGTGCTGCTGCGATATTTCTTTAGCGTGCAGATTCCGGATGCCTACGATTTCGGACGCATGTTACTCGGCATCCTGATCTTCTGGGGTATCGCGGCAACTTCGTTTCGCGGCACTCACATTACAGTCGATCTGGTCTGGGCCAATGTGAACACACGCTGGCAGCGTTTCATCGACGTGTTTGCAACCCTGGTGCTGCTGTTCGTGGTTAGCGTGCAGACTTATACACTGCTCGACAAAGTTACCGGCACTTATAACGACCACGTTCTCACTTTCGATTTAAGGCTGCCGACGTGGCCTTTCTTCGCCGTCGCCTGGGTGGGTGACGTATCGGCGGTGCTGCTGATCGCAATCCGCACCTGGCGGCTGATCTTCCGCCCTGAATTGATGGCAGGCGGCTATCAGATCAAGACGGTGGAATGAGTCAGCCATGAGCACCGACGCCGTCGCTATCATCGGCTTTCTCGTCCTGTTTGCGCTGATGTTGCTGCGCGTACCGGTCGGTATGGCAATGGGCTTAGTCGGCGTCACGGGCTTCGGCTATATCGTCGGCGGCATTCCTGCGCTGAAGATGGTCGGGCAGACCTCAATGCGCACGGTCACCGACTACACTTTCGGTGTCATTCCGATGTTCCTTTTAATGGGCGCCTTCGTGTCCAATTCAGGCATGAGCCGTGAATTATTTCGTGCTGCCAACAGTTTTCTTGGTCATCTGCGCGGCGGACTTGGCATCGCCACCATCGCGGCCTGCAGCGGCTTCGCCGCGATTTCTGGCTCCTCAGTCGCAACCGCCGCAACGTTCTCCACCGTCGCCTATCCGGAGATGAGGCGTTATGGCTATCCGCAGAGTTTCGCGACCGGCGTGATCGCCGCAGGCGGCACATTGGGCGCGATGCTGCCGCCCTCTACCGTGCTCGCGGTCTACGGCATTATCACTGAACAGGACATCGGCAAGCTCTTTATTGCCGGCATTCTTCCAGGAATTCTTGCCGCCTCGATGTATATAAGCACGGTCGCAATCATAGGCTTCGTGCGACCAGGTTTTTTACCGCGCACGCCGCGCCATTCGTGGAAAGAACGTGTGGCCGGCCTGCGCGACATCTGGGCGACCATGCTTTTGTTCGTATTCGTGATCGGCGGGCTCTATGGCGGCCTCTTCACACCGACCGAAGCAGGCGGCATGGGTGCAGGCGGGGCTTTCCTGATTGGCGCACTGCGAGGACGGCTCGATCGCACCGAAATCCGGCGGTCGCTTCTGCAGGCCACACGCACCGCCGCAGCGGTTTTCACCGTGCTGATCGGCGCGTTGCTGTTCGGATATTTCCTCACCGTAACGCAGACACCGCAAAAAGTGACAGCGTTCCTTACTGGACTCGGGCTTGGCCGCTACGGCGTGCTGTCACTGATCATGCTGATGTACCTGGTGCTCGGGTGCTTGATGGATTCACTGGCGATGGTGATCCTCACGGTGCCGATCATCTTCCCGGTCATTATTCATCTCGGCTTCGACCCGATCTGGTTCGGCATCATCATCGTGATGACGGTAGAGCTCGGGCTGATTCACCCGCCAGTCGGAATGATCGTGTTCGTGATAAAAAGCGTGGTGCAGGACGTCGATTTCACCACGATCTTCAAGGGCGTATTGCCGTTCATTATCACTGATCTGATCCGGCTGGTGATCCTGATTGCCTTCCCGATCATTGCTTTGTGGCTGCCCTCGCACATGTAAGGCAATTCCTATATAGTTTGGGTCCAAACTATCTGCCGAAGGCCTAGACGATGGAACGTTCGTTCAAGAAGGAAGTGCAGGCGCTGAAATTAGGTGACGGCGAGACCTTCCACGGCGAAGGCATCCTCGCGGTCACCAAGGCACTTCTGCAGTCGGGCGTTTCCTACGTTGGCGGATATCAGGGTGCACCGGTCTCGCATTTGCTCGACGTCCTGGTCGATGCCGAAGACATCATGTCTGAACTCGGCGTGCATCTGGAAACCAGTTCGAACGAGGCCTCTGCCGCTGCGATGCTTGGCGCATCGATCAACTATCCGCTACGCGGCGCCGTGACCTGGAAATCGATCGTCGGCACCAACGTTGCCGCCGACGCACTATCCAACCTCGCCTCACCCGGTGTCGTCGGCGGCGCCATGATCATTCTGGGC
>DASSLE010000536.1:0-3932 GCA_035689725.1 Pseudolabrys sp. | reverse complement strand
AAACGCACGGCGCAAAACTACCTGATCGGTCAATTGCAGGACATGTCGGTTGGCATCTGGGGCGCGGATGGCACCACCATCGCCGTGCCCGTGGGACTGCCGGTGCAATTCCTCGGCACGACATTCGCCGTGCAGGATTTGGTCAAGATGTTCGGTGGCAACATTAATCCCGGTGACGTATTTCTGACCAACGATCCCTAC
This sequence comes from Pseudolabrys sp., assembly GCA_035689725.1. Taxonomy (GTDB): domain Bacteria; phylum Pseudomonadota; class Alphaproteobacteria; order Rhizobiales; family Xanthobacteraceae; genus Pseudolabrys. The sequence continues at coordinate 3,731 of DASSLE010000536.1, read as the reverse complement.
CACGGCGGCCACAACTGCCACCTTCCCGACTGGGGCTATATCCGCCCCATCTTCTACAAGGGCGAGCTGTTGTTCTTTACCCTCTGCCGCGGCCATCAGATGGATACCGGCGGGTCGTTCCCAGGCGGCTATTTCCCCAACGGTTACGACATCCACGCCGAAGGTCTCATCATTCCGCCCATCAAGGTCATCGAACGCGGCAAGGAACGAAAAGACCTGGTCAATCTCATTCTCAACAATGTGCGGTTCTCTGACGGCGTGCGGGTCGATCTGCATGCCATGATCGGCGCAACCACCATGTGCGAACGGCGCGTCCTGGCTCTGCTCGACATGTACGGCAAGCAAACAGTGTTTGCCTCCGTGCAGGAAATGATCAAGCGCACGGAAATCGCGGTGCGTGACGAGATTCGCAAAATCCCCGATGGCGTCTATACCGGCGCCGCCGCGACCGACGACGACGGCACCGTGCTCGACGAGCCGGTCTGGGTGCGCGCGCGCATCACGGTCAAAGGCGACGAATTGACAATCGATTTGTCGGAAAGCGACGCCCAACGCAAGGGCTTCATCAACAGCGTTTATGCGGCGACCTATGGCAACGCGATCGCCGCCGCGATTCTGTACTTCGATCCGGCGATCGCCGACTACCACAACCAGGGAACGATGGAGCCGATCAAGGTCGTCGCGCCGCTCGGCTCGGTCGTCAATTGTAAATATCCGGCGACGGTTGGCGCCTCACCCGTCAACGTTGGTATTCAGGTGATGGAAGCCGTGCTCGAGGCACTGGCAAAGGCATTGCCGGGCCGGGCGATCGCAGCCTGGGGCAAGCATCGCGGCGACTACGTCTTCGCCATGGATCCCCGCACCGGCGAGCCCTATGTGCGCACCAGCTTCGATTACGACGGCAGTGGCGGTGCGGTCGCGGGCTACGACGGCTACCAGGCGGTGAGCACGCTTACCGCCTTGGGGGCTGCCCATCGCGACAATGTCGAGGAAATGGAGGTGCGCGTGCCCTGGCGTGCGTTGCGATGGGAATTTGTGCCCGATTTCTCCGGCGCCGGAAAATGGCGGGGCGGCCCCGGCCTGCATTGGGAAGCGTTCAATGAAGGCTCGGACGGCCAGATGGCCACTGGAAGTTCAGACGGCGACGTGGTGCAGGGATTCGGCGCGCTCGGCGGCGAGCCGACACCGGTCTCCCGTACCTACCTGCGCCGCAACGGCGAGGACATCCGCGTCAAGCCGCATCGGCTCGTGCCGGTCAAGACCGGGGATGTCCTGGTCAAACATTCTTCTGGCGGCGGCGGCGTTGGAAATCCGGTAGAGCGGGATCCGGAATTAGTGCGCGAGGATGTCGAGAACGAATTCGTTTCGCTCGAAAATGCCAAGGAGATCTACCGAGTGGTTATTGAGCCCGACACCCTGAAGGTGGACCATCAGGCAACCAAGGCCTTGCGAGCTGAGTAAAGCCGCTCATGGAGCATGCGGCATGGCCGCTTGGAAAAAGCCGATGCCGATGAAGCCGCCGTGAACCGAGTCGTCTTGCCACCGACAGACGAGGCAATATCACTGCTGCGAACTATGCAGCTCATTCGTGCGTTCGAGGAGCAAGTCCGCAGTCTCTTCTTTGGCGGGATGATACCGGGCCTTGTGCACCTCTGCGCCGGCCAGGAAGCAGTAGCGGTGGGCGTCTGCTCGCAGCTGCGCACCAGCGACAAGATTGCGAGTAACCATCGCGGCCACGGCCACTGCCTGGCAAAGGGCGCCGACGTGCGCCGCCTGATGGCGGAGATCATGGGCCGCCGCCCCGGATACGGGCTCGGCCGTGGCGGCAGTCTCCACATCTTCGACGTCGTAAATGGGAATCTCGGAACGAACGGCATTGTCGGGGGCGGCATTCCGCTTGCCGTGGGTGCCGCCTTCAGCGCCAAACGGAACGGCCGTGGCGACGTCGCCGTCTGCTTTTTTGGCGATGGCGCGCTAAACCAGGGTTTGTTGTTCGAAGCCATGAATATGGCTGCGATTTGGCGGTTGCCGGTCGTATTTGTTTGCGAGAACAACGGCTATGGCGAATTCACCGCAAGCGAGCACGTGACGGCTGGACGTGATCCAAAAGCGCGCGGCGCCAGTTTCGATATCCCGTCCGAAGCAGTTGATGGCATGGACGTGCTCGCCGTGCGCGAAGCGGCTCGACGGGCTATTTCCAGGGCGCGTGCGGGCGAGGGGCCAAGCTTCCTGGTTTGCACCACCTACCGCTATGGTGGTCACCATGCGGGCGACAAACAAGAATACAAAGACACTGCGGAAATTGAGGCGTGGCGGCAAAAAGACCCGATCGAGCGATTGGGCCGACAGCTCCAGGGTGAAAACCTTGTAACCTCGAAAGTGATCGCCGCACTCAAAGGGGCTGTCGAAACAGAAGTGCGTGAGGCGGTTGAATTTGCCCGTGCCGCGCCGATGCCAGAACCGCAGGACCTCGGCCTGCACCTATATGCCTAACGCGCGGAACATAACCTTTCGTTCGGCCGTCCTCGAGGCGCTAGCCGGCGAGATGCGGCGAGATCAGAGCGTGATTCTGATCGGTGAGGATGTCGGCGCGGCCGGCGGTGTTTTCAAACAGACCGATGGACTGCACGCCGAATTCGGCGAGGAGCGGGTTATCGATACCCCAATTTCCGAAGCTGGCGCTTTCGGGTTGGCAATCGGTGCCGCCATGGCCGGCCAACGGCCGGTGTTTGAGGTCATGTTTGGTGACTTTATCACGCTGGTTATGGACCAGTTGGTGAACCAGGCCGCCAAGGTGAATTACATGTCGGCCGGACAGTTCTCAGTGCCGCTGGTGCTGCGGACCGCAGTTGGCATTGGGGCGAATCTCGGGCCGCAGCATTCGCAAAGCCTGCATGCGTGGACGGCGCACATCCCAGGGCTCAAGGTGGTTATGCCATCCACTCCGGCTGACGCCAAAGGCCTGATGACGGCCGCCATCCGCGACGACAATCCAGTCGTCTTTTTCGAAGATCGAATGCTATACAACGTATCGGGCGAGGTGCCGCAATCCGAGCACGTGGTGCCAATCGGCAGCGCTGAAGTGAAGCGTCCGGGGCGCGACATATCGATCATCGCAACCTCGCGTATGGTCCATATCGCGCTGGCAGCGGCCGAGCTGCTGGCACACGAAAATGTCTCTGTCGAAGTTGTCGATCCGCGCAGTCTCGTTCCGTTGGACATCGACACGCTCGTAGCCTCGGTAAAGAAGACCTCGAGAGCTGTCGTTGTTGATGGCGGTTATCGACAATACGGAGTGACAGGCGAAATCGCCGCGACGATCGCGGAAGAAGCGTTCGATTGGTTAGATGCACCAATAATGCGGGTCGGCGGGGCCAACGTTCCGATCCCGTTCAGCAAGTCGATCGAGCCGCTCATGTTGCCCGACGCTGCGAAACTGGCTGCGATCGTGGCGCAATTACTGCATGGAACTCGATGAAAGTTGGGAGATTGCCGATGAAAGTTTCACCGCTCGATCGCAAGACCAGTTTATCAATCTTCGATCGTATGCTGATGATGCGCTATTTCGAAGAAGCCGTGCTTCGGCTGCATCAGGAACGTCAGTTCGCTAGCCATTTTCACCTCTATATCGGCCAAGAGGCAACTGGCGCTGCGGTTCTCGAAGCGCTCGGAGACAAAGATTTGATCTGCACGACACATCGCAACCATGGTCACCTGATCGGCCGCGGCAG
>DASSLE010000535.1:0-6283 GCA_035689725.1 Pseudolabrys sp. | reverse complement strand
GTTTCGGCTTCGTCGGCTATTATCTGGCAGCCGAATTGCCGCCGCTGCTTGCCGGCGCGCTGCTGTTCCTCACGCCGATGTCGTTCCTGTTGTCGACTGCGCGCAATGCGAAAGCGATGATGGACAAACTGGCGCTGGTATCGGGTCTGTTATTTGGAACAATCCTGACCGCCACCCATGTCCAACTCGATCTGATGTGGACCGGGATCGGCGGCGGCACGCTGGCCTATGTCGTTCATCGTCTGCGCGAGGCTGCGGCATGAATGCCATTTGGACTGACCTCGCGCCTTATCTGGCGCTGATCCTGGTCGGATATCTTCCCAATGAAGTTTGGCGCGTGTTGGGCCTGGTGCTGGCGCGCGGGCTCAATGAAGATTCTGAAATCGTGGTGTGGTCACGCGCGGTCGCCACCGCGATACTCGCAGGCGTTATTGCCAAGCTGATTGTATTTTCGAGCGGCGCTCTTGCCGGTATTCCGCTCGGCGTGCGGGTGAGCGCGGCAGCATGTGGCTTCTTCGCTTATCTCACGGCGAAGCGGTCGGCCTTTGCCGGCGTGCTGGCCGGAGAGACAGCGTTGCTGCTGGGCGGATGGCTAGTCGTGCACTAACTGGCCGCGATGGCGGCGGCGAGTTTCTTGGCGTTCTCGGCCAGCACGTCCGGCTTTTCCTTCTCGCTGGCCGGCGGCTTCATGGCAACGCCGGCCTTGCGCGGAATGACGTGGAGATGCAGGTGGAATACCACTTGGCCACCGGCGCCTTCGTTGAACTGTTGGATGGTGATACCGTCGGCCGAAAATGCCTTGATCGCCGCTTTGGCGATTTTTTGCGCAGTCGTGATCACATGGGAGAGGTCGTCGGCGCCGATATCGAGGATATTGCGGGCCGGCGCTTTCGGTAGCACCAGCGTATGGCCCGGTGAGCGCGGCATGATGTCGAGGAAGGCAAGTACCTTGTCATCCTCGTAGACCTTGTTGCAGGGCAGTTCGCCGCGCAGGATCTTGGCAAAAATATTATTCGGATCGTAATTCGGCATCGGCTTCCCCGATCATTCCTGTTCGACCAAATCTTTGCGGAATGGCGCCGCCGCTGCAAGTTCCTCGGTTGCAGCCTGTACATAAGCGCGCTCGCGCGCCAGATAGTCGGCGACCGCGCGCCGCAAGGCGGGATTTGCGATGAAATGGGCAGAATAGGTGGTGTGCGGCAGGTAGCCGCGCGCCAGTTTGTGCTCACCTTGCGCGCCAGCCTCGACCCGCTTCAGCCCGTTTGCGATCGCGTACGCGATTGCCTGATAGTAACAAATCTCAAAATGCAAAAACGGATGATGCTCGGTCGCGCCCCAGTTACGGCCGTAGAGCGTGTCAGCGCCGATAAAATTAATGGCGCCGGCAATCCAGCGCCCGCCGCGGCGCGCCATCACCAGCAGAATTCGGTCACGCATCTTCTCGCCGACCAGCGAGAAGAATTCCCTGGTCAGGTAGGGACGGCCCCATTTTCGCGAGCCGGTTTCCATATAGAAGCCGAAAAAGGCATCCCAGACCGCTTCCGTCAGGTCCCCGCCGGTGAGCCAGCACACTTCGATACCGGCCCTGAGCGCTTCTTTGCGCTCACGCCTGATGGTCTTGCGCTTGCGAGAAGCGAGACGATTCAGGAAATCTTCGAAATTCGCGTAGTCGGCGTTTTCCCAATGGAATTGCTGGTCGGTTCGTTGCAAAAAACCACGCTTGCCAAGCGCGCGCCATTCCGGCTCGGTCAGGAACGTAACGTGCGCAGATGACAGCTCGCTGGCGGTCGTGATTTCAATAACGGCGTCGGCGAGCGCGCCGCGAACGGCATCCCCCAACGGGCCAGAGGCGACAAGCAGGCGGGGGCCGGTTACGGGCGTAAACGGCACCGCAATTTGGAGTTTTGGATAATAGTCGCCGCCCGCGCGCTCGAACGCCTCGGCCCAACCATGATCAAACACATACTCGCCGCGGGAATGGGTCTTCACGTAGCAGGGTGCCGCACCGAAGAGAGTGCCCTTGGCGTCCTCGGCGAGCAGGTGGCGCGGCTGCCAACCAGTCCTGCCGCCGACTGATCCTGATTCCTCAAGTGCGGATAGAAATTCGTGTAAAATAAATGGGTTATTGACTTGTCCTCGTGTTGATAGCTCTCGGGGGCTAATTTCATGTTTTACTTTAATTGAAGTTTCGGCCGATTGATTGGCGCAGGTGTTCCAGGCCGCGGCAGGGACCTCGGCGAGCGACTGCGCGATGCGGATCTGAAGTGAGATTTCGGTCATCGGGACAAAGCTTATCTCACCCGACTTTACGCCCGAAGTCGTTCGAAATTCACCCGAACTTTAGCCGCGCCGGCCGCGCGGGGGCCGGCAGACAACGATATCGAAGCCAGTCGGGATGCCATCCCAATTGTAACCGGCTTCCGGATGGCAATGGGGCGGGATCGGGTAGCAGCCGGCAATAGTGCAGGCGATTTGGCCGGGGACGCCGCGTTGGCGTGCCTGGCCCGCCTTCTTGGCGGCGGCCGACAGCACGAGGCCGTGCTGAGTTGTCACCGTTTGCGTGGCCGCGCGATCCACGTGGCGGATCAAACCCAAGGCGAACGCGGTGCCAACGATGACTGCGAGCGGTCGACTGGTCATGGCTGTCTCCCGGAGGTGCAATTTTGCGGGCAGAACGGCCGCCGATGTTTTGGGTTCCTGCTCGGCAAGGGAAACTACGGCCGCCAACCCTCGAATATGATCTGATCCGACCAACGCGCAGCGCGTTTTCGGTCTTCCCCGGTGCGCACGGTCCACGTCAACAATGGCAAGCCGAACATCATGCGCGCTAGCAGCGGCGCCATTGCAGGCAAATCCTTGACCGAATAGGCGAGGAATTGCGGCCGGCTTCGGGGCGTATGCAGCAGCCATGCCATGCTCCGCTTGCGTGAGCCAGGCAGCTTGTCCCACTCGGGATGAGAATAGTGCCGCTCGGCGACGATGCCCCGTAGCAGGGTTGGTGCCCTGTGACGCACGAACTCGACTACAGCGGGATCAAACGACATGACCGCGACCGGTCCGGCATAACTTGCGAGCACGTCAATTGTGCGCTTCGCCAGTCGCGTGTCGCCGTCAAAGCGGCTTTTGAGTTCCAGCAACAACGTCGTCCGTCCCGCGACAAGATCACACAATTCTCCCAATGTGAGAATGCGTCCGGCGCCAGCCTTGAAACGAACCGTCTTGATCTGAGTGGAACTCATCTGTGCGAGAGCGCCGCTGCCTTCGGTCAGCCGACCGAGCGCATCGTCGTGGTGCACCATGGCTTCGCTGTCGGCGCTGACCTGAAGATCGGTCTCGATTCCGTAACCGGTGGCGATCGCTGCTGAAAACGCTGCGGCCGTGTTCTCGATGACTCCATTCGACGCGTCATGAAGGCCGCGATGGGCGACCGGGCGCGCGGTGAGCCAATCGAGTTTGGACATTGGAAGGTCAGGAGACCTCGAATAAGCCTTCAACTTCGACCGCGGCGTCCGCCGGCAGGGCGGCTACGCCGACCGTACTACGCGCATGGCGCCCCTTCTCGCCGAACGCCTCGACCATCAGATCCGAGGCGCCGTTCATCACTTTCGGTCCATCGGTGAAGCCGGGCGCTGAATTGATGAACCCACCCAGCCGTACCACACGTGACACTTTATCGAGATCTCCAAGCGCATATTTGAGTTGCGCCAGCAGATTGATCGCACAGGCTCGCGCCGCCTTCTGACCGTCCTCAATGGAGACGCCGCCGCCGAGTTGGCCTTTTGCGACCAACTTTCCGTCAGTGCCAAAGCAAATCTGGCCGGAGACGACGAGCATGTTACTGCTGCGCACGAATGGCACATAATTGGCAATCGGGCTTGCGGGGATCGGTAGAGTTACGCCAAGGCCTGAAAGTTTTTTTTCAATAGATCCAGCCATGCTGCCCTCCGCGGCGTGGGGAATGCACGGAATCCTTGGCCGATTGCACGTCGCTGCGCAAGCTAGGATCCTCCTGTGGTTGCCGGAATCTACGGCGGCCTCTATCTTGCCCAGATCTTACATCTTTGTGCTGCTGCACGCGGCACTCAGGCCGCAGGGGAGAGGCCCCAAATTGATGAACATCTCTGTCAGCGCCAGGCTTTGGACTTTCTCCATGGTGGCGATCGGTATTACCGCCGGGGCAATCGATCATCCGGCGGCGGCGCCGCCTGCCGACCACGTATTGCTGGCGCCGCATCTGGCAATCTACGATCTCAAGCTGTCTAAGTCGCGCGGCAGCCGCGGAATTGAGGCGGTTCGCGGGCGCATCCTGTATGATTTCTCTGGCAGTGCCTGCGAGGGTTACGAATTGAAATTTCGGCAGGTCTCCGAACTCGACTCCGGAGAGGGCAAGCCAGCCCTGAGCGATTTGCGCTCCACCAGCTGGGAAGACGGTGATGCCAGGAAATTTCGCTTCAGTTCTGAAAATCTGTTCAATGAGCGCCGCACTGACGTGGTCGATGGCCAAGCGGACCGCGACGCGAAGACGGTGGCCGTAAGTTTGAGCAAGCCGAAAAAAAAGAATTTCAACGTGCCCGGTGGCGCAGTGTTTCCAACCGAACACATGCGGCGGATTATTGCCGCAGCGCGCGAGGGCAAATCCGTTCTGGAATTTCCAGTTTATGACGGTTCGGAATCCGGTGAGAAACTATACAATACACTCACCGTGATCGGCCGACCGATCGCGTCAGACGAAAAAGCACCCAGCGACGCCGCGGCAAAAATTCCGGAGCTCGCCAAACTCACGCGTTGGCCTGTGACAATCAGCTATTTCGACAAGAAGGATGAGAAGTCCGAACAAAGCGGCGAACAAACCCCGGCTTATTCGATCGGCTTCGAGCTTTATGAGAACGGCATCTCGCGCGCGCTCGTTCTCGATTACACGGATTTCACGATCAGTGGCGAAATGACCTCGTTGGAACTGAAAAACGTGAAACCGTGTCCTTGAGTGCGGGTTAATCCTCGTCGAGCGCTAGCCCTTTCACCACCGCGTTGCGGCCAAACTTCGAGCGTAGCCTGTCTACCGCGTGCTCGGCTTCCGCCGCGCGGCGATCGATGAGATCTGCGAAATCATCACCCTCGGCGTTTTCCAGATTGCTGACTCCGATGCCGATCAAGCGGAAACGGGTTGTTCCCACTTCGTGCGCGAGCAGGTCGCGACCGGCAGCGAAGATGCGAGCGGCGAGCTGCGTTGGCATGCCAAGCGCGCGTGCGCGCGTACGAATCTTGAAGTCAGCGCTTTTCAGCTTGAGCGTCACGGTCGAGCCTGCAAGTGAGTTGGCTTTGAGCCGCGTTGAGACGCGTTCAGTCAAATCCCACAAATACTGCTCGAGCGGGCGAAACTCGCCAATGTCCCGCTCGAAAGTGGTTTCGGCCGAAATGCTTTTGGTGTCACGTTCGGGGTTGACCGTGCGCGCGTCAATGCCGCGCGCGAGCCGCCACAGCCGCGACCCTTCTTCGCCATACCGGCGCATGAGATCGTGCTCGTCCGCACGCTGCAAGTCGGCGATGGTGCGAAAACCGTCAGCGGCGAGCTTGGCCGCGTTCACTGCGCCGACGCCATAGATGAAACCGACGGGCTTATCCGCAAGAAACGTAGTCGCTTCCGCTTGGCCAAGCACGGCAAAGCCGCGCGGCTTATCGAGGTCGGAAGCAATCTTGGCGAGGAATTTGTTCTCCGATAGACCGATCGAAACCGTAATGCCCTGTTCGCGCTCGACTTTGCTGGCGAAGCGCGCCAGCACCTTGGGTGCGCTCATGCCGTGCAACCGTTCAGTGCCGCTCAAATCGAGAAACGCCTCGTCGATGGACAGAGGCTCGACCAGGGGCGTGAGTGCAAACATCGCCTTACGGACTTCGCGACCGACCTGCTCGTACTTCGCCATGTTAGGCTTAACTACGACCGCATCCGGGCAACGGCGTTTGGCCTCGAACATCGGCATCGCAGAGCGGATGCCGTAGGTACGCGCCAGATAGCATGCAGCGGCCACCACGCCGCGCTTGCCGCCGCCAACAATCACCGGTTTGTCAGCAAGCGTCGGGTCGTCACGTTTCTCGATGGTCGCGTAAAAGGCATCGCAATCGACATGCGCGATGCTGAGCGAATCTCAGCCGGGCCGATGCCAGTGATAGCGAGGAAGCGCCCGAGTCGCTCGCCGTCCCCGGCGATGAACGTAAGAGCCTGAATCGCAAGCCCTTCTGCCTGTTCCCGTGTCAATGGACGGCCTTGCTTCATCAGGGAAATTTG
>DASSLE010000534.1:0-3089 GCA_035689725.1 Pseudolabrys sp. | reverse complement strand
AACATCGGCCGGATGAACAACGACGTTCAACAAGAGGCCCAGCGTGTCGACCAGGATGTGCCGCTTGCGACCCTTGATCTGTAGAGTCGAGGAAGGGCGCGGTGCCGCTTCTGTAGCGTTCCGTTTCCCCTCCCCGCTCGTCAAACCGGACGTGCAGATTTCCCGCATCCGGCTTTCCGACTGGCTTCATTGTAAGGCCCACGGCGGCGACCTGCCGCGCCCGCGCCTAAGGCATCGGACAGCCAGCTCTCCGTAGACGTACTCACGGGAGAACAAGTCTGTGCCGCGCCCTTGCACTTTGTGCCGTTTGCGAAGGAAATTCCTTGTGCGGTCATAGACATGTCGATCAACAGCTTCATACGCCGAAGCGAGTGCGCCATAGCAGAAGTACGTGGACCATCCGCCAAGAAGGCGGTTCAGTTGCATCCGCACCTTAGGCCAAGCGCCTTTGTTGCCCGGCGTTAGCAGCGCGCTGATCTTTGCCTTGATCCGCCGCACGCTCTTCTTGGATGGGCTTGCGCCCAGATACCAACGGCCCCCATTGGGAAGGTGGCGTGGTCCCAGCGTATAGCCAAGGAAATCGAAGCCTTCGCACCGGGCATCCTTCACCGAGGTTTTCGCCTCGTTGAGCGTCAGCCCAAGTTTCGTCATCACCGCCTTTGTCCAGGTCAGGGCCTCCGCCGCATGGCCGCGGCTGAGGATAACGAAGTCGTCGGCGTATGAGATGATGTAGGCGCGAAACACCTCGCCCCGCCCTGTCAGACGCCAGTGCTTTAGAAGTCGGTTCATGTAAATGACCGAGAGCAATGGACTGGCGACACCGCCCTGAGGCGTGCCTCGCTTATTGCTCCGGCCACCGCTCATGCGCCGCGTTCCATCGCCACTCCGCTCCTCGACAGGCACTCGCAGCCATAGCTTGATCAGCCACTGTACTGCAGCCCGGTTTTGAGACATCCGGCTGGGCTTATTCAGGCAGCCAACTTTAGATCGGCCATTGCGTTCTGATCAAGCTGGCTTTGAGCGGCTCGTACCTGGGCTGGGGTACGATTACCGTGGCGGGCGACGAGCCAGGTTTCGTTGTAGTGCCTGGCGAACTCGACGAGCGCGGCTCGGAGCTCTTCGATCGTATCGAAGGTTCGCGCCCACAATAGGTTCTCCTTCAAGATCCCATGGGGAGGTGGATAGCGACCGGCACTTTGGCAGAGTGAGGTTGCTACCACCCACCCTGGAGGCGACCATGCAAACCGTAGCTGACCGACCCGAAGCACCGACTGCTATCCGTACTGATCTTGGCGCCATTTTTGTCTCGTTGGAACTCAGTCGATCGACATGGCTGATCACTTCGCTGTGGCCAGGCGGCGGAGAGAAGATGTCGAAGCAAGTGGTGCGTGGTGGCGATGTGGCCGAACTACTGGAGCGCTTTGCGCGACTTCGCGAGACAGCGCGGGCGAGGACGGGGAAGGTCTTCCCGTTCGTCGTCATTCAGGAGGCTGGCCTCGACGGATTCTGGATCGATCGCGCGCTGCAGAATGAGGGGATCGAAAGCCACGTCGTGGATCCGGCCTCGATCGCGACATCCCGTCGGCGTCGGCGTGCGAAGACCGACGGGATCGACGGAGAGGCGTTGGTTCGCGCGCTGCTGGCATACAAGCGCGGTGAACCTCGAGTGTGTGCGATGGTGAAAGCACCGACCCCCGAGGAAGAGGACCGCCGCCGCCTCTGTCGCGAGCGCAAGGTGCTGATCGGCGAGCGGGTCCAGCATGTCAATCGCGTCAAGGGGCTGCTGTTCTCACAGGGGATATCTGGCTACGAGCCGCTGCGCCGCGACCGGCGGGAGCGGCTGGATACGCTCCAGACCGGCGATGGTCGCCCATTGCCGGATCACCTGAAGGCGCAGGTTTGCCGTGAACTCGATCGGTTGGAACTGTTGCTCGAGCAGATCAAGGCGGTGGAAGCTGAGCGAGATGTGCTGCTTGCCGCACAACAAGTCGCAGCGCCGGCGCCGGCGGCGATGTTGCTCGATATCAAGGGCATCGGGCCGGAGTTCGCCGCCATCCTCTGGTCGGAAGGGCTCTTCCGACACTTCGACAATCGACGCCAAGTCGCTTCTTATGCGGGCCTAGCGCCAACACCCTGGCAAAGCGGTTCGGTTGATCGCGAACAGGGCGTGTCTAAAACAGGCAATCCGCGATTGCGAACAACGCTCATCCAACTCGCGTGGCTATGGCTGCGCCATCAGCCGCAATCGGCGCTGACCCTGTGGTTTGAAGAACGGGTCAGGCGCAATGGCGGCCGTCTTAAGAAGACGACAATCGTGGCGCTGGCGCGCAAGTTGCTCGTAGCGCTCTGGAAATATGTGACCGCAGGCGTTGTCATCGAGGGAGCCGTGATGAAACGTACCTGACGACAAACGCTGACCGAATCCTTAAATCTTCCAGGACTTGATCAGTCCTGGCGGATCCAGGTGGACGAACCGCATCCGAACATGGCCTAAAAAACCCGACTTCAAGAATGGTCTCGTCTTCCTGAGCCCCGACCGCCGCAAGCGGGATATTGGTGCAGCCGTTTCGCGCGGCGACCGAATGTGAGGTTGATCGTGCTCGGAAACGAGCCGCGTCATGCAATCGGGCTCAGACCTTTGGATACCGAACAGATACTGGAGATCTGCGGATGTCACCCTAATACGACCCCTTGACCTGAACGTCCCCATGTGAGGTCCGGATGAAGCGCTCCGCGACGCCGTTGCCCTGGGGCTCTCGCACGAAGGAGGGCGAAGCTTCGATACCCAAGCATTCGATCTCTTCCTGGAAGTCACCGGACATGTAGTTGGAGCCATGATCGTGACGCAGCATCAATCCACGCGCCACACCAGGTGCGATGGATCCGAAGCACCGATGCACCCCCTGGCGCACCGGCTCCAGCGCCTCGAAGCGATTGGCCGAACGCGCGGCATGAATGCCGACGACTTCCGAATTGGCGTGTTCCACGGCGACGAAGACATAGGCCCTGCCTTCCGCGACGGTGATCGTCTGCGTCATGTCTGTTCCCCACATTTCATTGACCTTGTTGGTGACGATCGTTCCATCGTG
>DASSLE010000533.1:0-9300 GCA_035689725.1 Pseudolabrys sp. | reverse complement strand
GCGATCATGCGTCCCTCAGTATGTCATTCCCCAACCGGCGCAAAGCTGCAGCATTGCCCCTATCCTTTGTGGTCCAATTTTACCGCCTTGTCGCGGTCGTACCACCAGGTCTCCGGAATTCCGCGAAAATAGCGGGGTTTGCTGGCCGGGTGGCCGAACACGTCCCAATAGGCGATCCAATGCGACGCTTTGTGCCAATGCGGAATCCAATAGCGCCCGGCGCGGATGACCCGGTCAAGCGCTTTACAAGCGGCGGTCAGCTCTGCACGCGTCTTGGCAGCAATAATGATGTCAACCAGCGCATCCACTGCCGGGTCGGCGATGCCGGCAAGATTCTGTGTCCCCTTTGTTGCGGCCGCCTGCGATGAAAAAAAAGTGCGTAGCGAATCGCCGGGGGTTGCAGAAAAGGTGAAGCGTTCAACCGTGATGTCGAAATCGAACCCGTCCACACGTGCACGGTATTGTACCGGATCGACCACACGCAAGGTAGCGTCGATGCCGAGGACGCCGAGATTTTTGATGTAGGGCAGATGATGCGGTTGGAAAGTCGGCTCATCGATCAGGAACTCGATGGCGATCGGCTTTCCGCTCGGCAAAACGCGCTTGCCCTTATTGAGTGTACACCCGGCGTCATTGAGCAGTTGCGCACCGCGCCTTAACCATTGGCGGTCCTGTCCCGACGCGTCGGTGACTGGTGGCACATAGGGTTCACCGAACACCTCGTCCGGGAGCTTGCCGCGAAACGGTTCGAGCAACGCGAGCTCGGCAGCATCCGGCTTGCCCTTCGCCATCATCGGGGAATTCTGGAACACCGAGTGAGTGCGTTCGTAGGAACTATACATGATATTCTTGTTGGTCCATTCGAAATCGAAAGTATCAATCAGCGCCTCGCGTACGCGCCGGTCCTTGAACTTGTCGCGCCGCGTATTGATGAACCAGCCTTGGGCGCCCGAGGGCGTGTCATCTGGCAGCACGTCCCGCTTGACGCGCCCTTCCTTGAAGGCTGGGAAATCGTAGCGTGTCGCCCAGGTGCGCGAGGTGAACTCCTCGCGAAACAGATAATTTTTGGCCGTGAACCCTTCGAATCCGACTTCGCGATCTCGGTAATATTCGAAGCGCAGCATGTCGAAATTACTCTGCCCCCGCGAAACCGGAAGGTCGGCGCCCCACCAGTCCTTCACGCGCTCAAACTCAATGAAATGCCCGACCTGGAAGCGGCCGACCTTATAGGCGCCGCTGCCGAGCGGAATGTCGAGTGTCGATTCATCGAATGGCTTTTTTGAGTAGTAGGTGCGCGAAAAGATCGGCAACGCCGCCACGAATAGCGGTACATCGCGTCCGCGTTTTTCGGCAAAGCGCACGACCACGGTGCGATCGTCTGCCGCTTCGGCACCCGTGAAATCACGCAGCTGCTGGGTGATGATCGGATGACCCTTCTCTTTCAACGTCGTCAGGGACCAGGCTACATCATGCGCTGTCAGCGGCGTGCCGTCATGAAATTTTGCTTGCGAACGCAGAGTGAAACGGTACGTCAGCTCATCGTCGGATATGCGAACACTGCTCGCGGCAAGCCCATACATGGCATCGGCTTCGTCCCCCGAACGTACCATGAGGGTCGCGAACGTAAGCTCCATGCCCTGCGCCGCATCGCCTTTCAGGATAAAGCTATTGAGCGAATTGAAGGTCTGGAACGACTGATTGAACTGGCGGTTTGGGCCAATCTGCGAGAACACCCCGCCTTTCGGCGCGTTCGGATTGACGTAGCTAAAATGCGGAAAGTCCGGCGGATATTTGAGGTCGCCGAAGGCCGACATGCCATGCTGATCGGCGTTTTGCGCCGATGCTGACATAACGCGGCTGCCGGCTGCGGCTGCTGCCGCACTGGCGAAAAGGCTCAACGCGCGGCGGCGGCTTAATTTCATCGATTTACGATCGTTGCGGCACTTTGGCCGCTTTCGCCGCGTCCCACCACCAGACGGTCGGAAATGCAGCCGCTCCGTATTTCGGCATGGTCTGCGGGTGGCCAAAGCGATCCCAGCGCGCGGTGCGCTGTTTCCCGTAAGTCCATTGCGGAACAACGTAGAAATTCCACAGCAGCACACGGTCGAGCGCCTTGCTGGCGGCGACCAGATCCTCACGATCCTTGGTGAAAATCACACGTTCGATTAGCATATCCACCGCCGGGTTCTTTATGCCGATCAAATTGCGCGACCCGGGCCGGTCGGCCGCGGCTGCGCTCCAGAAGTCGCGTTGCTCGTTGCCAGGCGACAGCGATTGGCTCCAGGACGCAATGATGAGGTCGAAGTCCCATTGTCGCAGCCGGTTCTCGTATTGTGCGGAGTCGACGACGCGCACGTCTACTTTCATACCGATACGCTCAAGCGAGGGCTTATAGAATAATACGAAGCGCTGGGCGGCGGGTTCATCCACCAAGAACTCAACTTGAAATGGTTCGCCAGATTTCGCGTTGACGAGTTTGGTATCCTTGATCTCATAACCGGCGCCGCGGAACAACGTAAGCGCCTCGCGTAAGTTATTGCGCACTGCCTGGGGATTGCCCCCGACCGGATTGGTGTAGGGCTTTGCGAAGAGCTCGGGCGGCACCTTGTCGCGCACCGTTTCGAGAATTTCCAATTCCTTGCCGGAGGGAACACCGGTGGCGGCAAGTTCGGTCCCTTCGAAATAGCTGGCGATCCGTTTGTACTGGTCGAAAAATAGCTGGCGATTCATTTCCTCGAAATCGAAAGCGAAGTTAAAGGCGCTGCGAACACGCGGATCCTTGAATTTGTCGCGGCGAATGTTGAAGGCGAAGGCTTGCATCACGCCAACATTGCGAATCGGAAATTCCTCCCGCACCACCCGCTTATCTCGCACAGCAGGGAAATCGTAGGAGTTGGCCCAGTCCTTGGCACTATTCTCGACGCGCCAATCAACCTGGTCGCCTTTGAAAGCCTCGAGTGCGACCGTAGAGTCGCGGAAATATTCGTAGCGAATTGTCTGGAAATTACGGGTGCCGATAATGACGTTAAGATCCTTGCCCCAATAGTCGTCGACCTTTTCGTAAACCAGTGAATGGCCGGGCACGAAATCCTTGAGCCGGTACGGCCCGGAGCCGAGGGGCGGCTCAAGCGTGGTCTGGGTGACGTCTCTTTTGCGGCCGGACTTGTCGGTGCCTTCCCACCAATGTTTTGGCAGAATCGGCAACTGGCCGACGATTTGCGGCAGTTCGCGATTGCCTGGCCCGTCGAAGGTGAAGGTGATCTCGCGCTCTCCGGTCGTGTCCACCTTGGTGACATGGCGGTAGTAGGCGCCGTAAAACGGACTGTTCTTCTTGAACACGTCGAAGGAATAAGTCACGTCGTCCGCCGTCACCGGCTTGCCGTCGTGCCAGCGTGCTTGCGGATTCAAGCGATAGGTGACCGACGAATGATCGTCCGGATGGCTGACTGCTTCCGCCAGCATTCCGTACTCGGTCGAGACCTCGTCCAGCGCCGAAGTCATCAGCATTTCGGTAAACAGCTCGGTGCCTCCGGCAATACTGCCCTTCACGCCGGCCACCACAAGATTGAAATTGTCGAAAGTACCGAAGGCGATCTGGCGCACCACGCCGCCCTGCGGCGCGGCCGGATTGACGTAGTCAAAATTCTTAAAGCCTGCGGGGTATTTCAAGTCGCCGAATAACGACAACCCATGCTTCCAGACGCGCGCCTGGGCAGAAGTTTGACCGGAAAGCGATCCCGCACCGAGTGCGCCGAACGCGGGCGCAGCGAATGTGGCTGCGGTAGCCCGCAGCACGGATCGACGGCTATATTTCATGCAACAACTCCGGCGCGTAACGCCCTCGCAAATGCAGTCGCCGGTGATTATGTCGGTTTTTCGGTTCCCCGCCAGCCGCCAAACCCCGTCTTCGGTCCGGGCCACCACAAATTTCCGTGGCCAAACGCCGCAATGATCAAAGCAAACCAGCCGGGGAAATGGCCCGGCCGTTTGACCAGCACTTCATCTGTTTCGACTATTTCTTGGCCGGTTCGCCACCCGCGGGCGGCGGCGCGCTTTCAGCTGCCTTGGGCAGCGGCACCGGGTTGTCTGCCAGGGTGTGCAGATAATCGATCACGTCGGCACGCTGCTCCGCACGCGACAAGCCAGCGAAAGTCATAGCCGTTCCGGCGATATAGCTGCGCGGGTTGGCGAGGAACTTGTTGAGTTCGTCGAAGCTCCAGTTTCCAGCCTTGCTTTTCATCGCCGCCGAGTAGTTGAAGCCCGCCTCGGATGCGCGAGCGCGGTTTACAATGTTCCACAAATTGGGGCCGACACGGTTCGGGCCGCCCTTCTCGAACGTATGGCAGGCTTGGCACTGCTTGGCAGCTGCTTGCCCCTTTTCCACCGAGGCCTTGGCGAGCAGCGTTTCGATCGGCTGCTCGGGTTCTTTGGCCGCGCCACCCTTCTCGCCTTCGCCCGGCTCTTTGACCGCAATATTAAAACCGGGCTTTGCTGGCTTCTCGGGCGCAAAAATGGCGCCCGCGCCAATATTGAGCGCGAGCATGATCAGGCAGGTACCGAGGATGGCGCCGAGAATCTTGTTGAGTTCGAAGGAATTCATCGAAATACGGCTCCCGGAGCGGGACGTGACGGTTCGGGGCGGGTCACCGCCAGAACCCTAGCGGCGGCGATGAGATACCGGTTTGCCTGGCCTCTGGCAACCCGTATAAGCGCCTACGGCATTTTAGACATCCGTCACGCGGAGCCGGGCGCTCCGGCAACCCCGATGCCAGACGCAATCATCCTCATCCCGGCGCGCCTCGCGTCCACACGCTTGCCAGGCAAGCCGCTCGCCGATCTGCATGGCGCCCCAATGATCGTGCACGTGCTTCGACGCGCTGAAGCCGCCAGAATTGGAGACGTGGTCGTGGCAACGGACTCCGAGGCGGTTGCGGCAGCGGTCGAAAAAGCAGGCGGCCGAGCGGTCATGACGCGCAGCGACCATGTGTCAGGGTCGGACCGCATCTACGAAGCGTTGGAAGCGCTCGACCCCGAACACCGCGTGGACATTGTCGTGAACGTGCAGGGAGATCTCCCGACCATCAATCCTGCCGACATCCGTGCCGCGCTCAAACCGCTTGATGACGCGCAGGTCGACATCACCACGCTTGCGGCTGTTATTACCGATTCCGCCGAACGCACAAATCCAAACGTTGTTAAGGTTTCGGGACCACAGATCGCGCCTGATCGCCTTCAGGCAAAAACCTTCACTCGCAAAAACGCGACCGGCGCTGGGCCGCACTATCATCATATCGGGCTCTATGCCTATCGTCGCACGGCATTGGAGCGTTTCGTCAAATTGCCACCCTCGGCTAATGAGCAGCGCGAGAAACTGGAGCAATTGCGCGCGCTCGACGCCGGCATGCGTATCGATGTGATGGTGGTAAAGAGCGTGCCGCTCGGCGTCGACACACCAGAGGATTTGGAAAAAACGCGCAAGCTGCTCGATGGTTGACTCAAGCGCGAAGGTCTGCGTACGGAACGCCGGGCGCATGATCCCGAATAGCGGTTACCGCTTTTGGACGAAATCGTACGCCAGCAAAAGCGCGGTGGGACATGGCTAAGAAGAAGATCATCTTTCAGGGAGAGCCGGGGGCAAATTCGCATCTTGCCTGCCGCGAAGCCTATCCGGATCACCAGCCGGTGCCCTGCCCGACTTTCGAGGATTGCTTCACTGCGCTCGTTGCCGGCGACGTTGATCTTGGGATGATCCCAATTGAGAATTCGGTCGCCGGCCGGGTTGCCGATATCCATCATTTAATGCCGACTGCGGGTCTGCACATCATCGCCGAATGGTTTCTTCCGATCCGCAACCAGCTGATGGCGCCAAAAGGCGCAAGCCTGAAAACCATCAAGACGGTGCAAAGCCACGTGATGGCGCTCGGGCAGTGCCGCAATGTTATCCGCGAGCTGAAGCTCAAGCCGGTGGTCGCCGCCGATACCGCCGGTTCGGCGCGTGAGGTCGCGGAAGCCAAGGATGCTACCCGGGCGGCGATTGCTTCACGGCTGGCAGCGGAAATTTACGGCCTCGAGATCCTGAAAGAAAATGTCGAAGACGAGTCACATTCAACCACGCGCTTCGTCGTGCTATCGCGTGAGAAAAAATGGGCGCAGCCGGGCAAGAGCAAGATCATAACGACCTTTGTGTTCAGGGTGCGTAACGTGCCGGCAGCGCTCTACAAGGCGCTCGGCGGCTTCGCGACCAATGGTGTGAACATGACCAAGCTCGAGAGCTATATGATTGGTGGCAATTTCTTCGCTACGCAGTTCTATGCAGACGTCGAGGGCCATCCAGACGACCGAGCGCTCGTGTTTGCGCTTGAAGAGCTTGCCTTCTTCTCCAAGGAGCTGACCGTGCTGGGTGTTTATCCCGCACATCCTTTCCGCGAGACATTCAAGGAAGAGAAGGATTAGTACGGCGCGACCTCAGACGGCAACGCGGCCAATAAAACCTGCAATGCCATGCTGAAGGCTCGTGGCGGCGGCCTCGACCGTTTCCGATGCTTCGAGCACCTTGCCGGCAGCACTAGGTGTATCGCCGACCGCCCGCGTGACTTCATCGAGCACGGTGGCCATTCCCTCTTCTTTCCAGTTCGAAACGTTCTACGAAAAGCGGCGAGAGCACGCGCAAGCGATCGAGATCAACTCGACCGGAGCGAGTCACGTAGCCCATGGCAAAATCGACCGGTGCAAGTTTCATATGCTCGGCGAAGTGCTCGTACCAGATTGCACTCCCATTGGCGCCTGATACCAGCTTCTCTAGGATTGGCCGCCGCGTCGCTTCGTAGGCGGCGAGCGCTGCGCCGATATTGCTTGAATGCGCGGCCAGCGCCTTGTCGAGCGCAATCGCGTCCTCCATCGCAAGCCGCGTGCCGGAACCAATTGAAAAATGCGCGGTGTGCAGGGCATCGCCGATGAGCACGCAGTTGCGAACCCACCAATGCTCATTGTGCACGATCGGAAATTGCCGCCAGATCGAGTTGTTCGAGATCAACGCGTGACTATCCAAGCTTTGCGCAAACACGCGTTCGCATAGCGCACGAGTTTCCACTTCACCCATGTGCGCGAAGCCGGCGCGCGCAAAGGTAGTTTGATCGACCTCGACGATAAACGTGCTGAGATTTGGCGCGTATCGGTAATGATGCGCGTTAAAGGATCCGAGTTCGGTCTCTACGAAAGTCTGGGTCAATGTTTCGAAGGGCTTGGTCGTGCCGAACCAGACGAAACGATTGGTCAACAGGCGCGCGCTAGCCCCGAACTCTTTTTCGTAGCTGCGTCTTACAAGCGAATTGACTCCATCCGCACCCACGGTGAGGTCGACGTCATTTAGTTCGAAAAGGTTTTTCACCAAGGTCTGGTAGACCGGCTCAACGCCAACCGAGTGGGCCCGTGCCTGCAACAATTGCAGCAGCTTGAGCCGGCCGATGGCGGCAAACCCGACGCCATCGATCACCACACGTTCGCCGCGATGGACGATGACGATGTCGCTCCAGGACTCCATGTGCGGAACGATTGCCGCGTACGTTTCCTCGTCGTCCTCACGCAAGAATTCCAGGGCCCGGTCGGAGAACACAACGCCGAAGCCGAAGGTCGCGTCGGCCGGATTCTGCTCGATGACGGTGACGTCGATGTCGGGCCGGCGACGCTTGACTAAATACGCAAGATAAAGGCCCGCGGGGCCGGCGCCGAGAATAGCAATGCGCATTGAACTCCGATCCGAACTCAATCCGCCTCATCCTGAGGCCGATAAAGGCAGAAAATCAAATCGTTTGATTGTAGGCGCCCACTTCCGGATGCGTGCGAATTACGCCGTCGACCGCATGGAACATCTCACGCATGCGCTGTTCTGACACGGGACTCTCGACTACGACCACCAGCTCGGGCTTATTCGATGAGGCGCGCACTAAACCCCAAGTACCATCCTCGACAGTGACGCGCACACCGTTCACGGTAACCAGCTCACGGATCGGCTGGCCAGCGACTTTCGTCCCGTCTGCTTTGGCCGCCTCGAATTGCTTCACGACCGCATCCACCACCGCGTATTTCTTCTCGTCATCGCAATGCGGCGACATAGTGGGCGAGCCCCAGGTCTTCGGCAACGCCTTGCGCAGATCGGCCATACTCTTGCCCGGATTGCGGTCGAGCATGTCGCAAACGGCGAGCGCGAAGATCATGCCATCGTCATAGCCGCGGCCAAACGGCTTATTGAAGAAGAAGTGCCCGGACTTCTCGAAGCCGGCGACCGCGCCGAGTTCGTTGACACGCCGCTTGATGTAGGAATGGCCGGTCTTCCAGTAGTCGACCTTGACGCCGTTGGCTTTCAGCACCGGGTCGGTGAGGAACAGGCCGGTCGATTTTACGTCGACCACGAAGGTCGTGTTCCGGTGCAGCGCCGACATGTCGCGCGCCAGCATCACGCCCACCTTATCGGCAAAAATCTCCTCACCTTCGTTGTCGACCACACCGCAACGATCCCCGTCGCCATCGAAGCCGAGCGCGACGTCGGCCTTGTTGACCAACACAGCGTCACGCATGGCGTGCAACATTTTCATGTCTTCGGTGTTGGGATTGTACCGCGGGAAAGTGTGGTCGAGATTGCAATCGAGCGGCACCACTTCACAGCCAACCGCTTGTAGAATTCTCGGCGCAAAGGCGCCGGCGGTACCATTACCGCAAGCGGCAATCACTTTGAGCTTGCGCTTGAGCTTCGGCCGTTTGGTTAGATCAGCGATGTAGCGTTCGGGGAAATTCTCCACAAACAGGTAGCTGCCGCCATCTTTGAAATCGAACTTAGCCCCCAGCACAATTTCCTTCAGTCGCTTCATCTCCACCGGCCCGAACGTGAGCGGCCGGTCGGCGCCCATCTTCACGCCGGTCCATCCATTGTCATTGTGCGAGGCCGTGACCATGGCGACACATGGCACGTTGAGTTCGAACTGGGCGAAATAGGCCATCGGCGTGATCGCCAGGCCGATGTCGTGCACTTTGCAGCCTGACGCCATCAAGCCGGAGACCAGCGCCATCTTCACCGCCGACGAATAACTGCGGAAATCATGGCCGGTGACGATCTCTGGTTTGACGTTCAGTTCGCGAATAAGCGTGCCAAGACCAAGCCCAAGTGCCTGCACGCCCATCAGGTTGATTTCTTTTTCCAGGAGCCAACGCGCGTCGTATTCGCGAAATCCGGTAGGCTTTACCAGCGGCGAGGATTCATAGGCGTAGGTATTTGGTGTGAGCGCGGGTTTCGGCGTTGGAAACATC
>DASSLE010000532.1:0-2250 GCA_035689725.1 Pseudolabrys sp. | reverse complement strand
CATCGGAGGTGATCGCCGAACCGCGAAATTGCAGCATCAGCCGGCGGTCGAAATCCAGCCTCAGAGCTTCACCCATCGGGTCCGCCAACGCCGCCCTATTCAATCTCCCGAAAGCTACTGAATTTTAGTCCAGAACAGCCGTAAGGGCGCTCAAAATCGTGGCTCCATCCGGGGAAGGCGGGGTGAATGGAGCCTTATGGCCCCGTAACGGTACTCTGCGAAGAGGTCGTAGTCGACTCTAACTGCTTCCTCTGAGCAGTGATAAGCTGTTGGTTCGCGTCTATCACTCCCTTTTGGGCCTCCAGAAGCCTCTTTTGCGCCTCTGAAAGTTTCGCTTCATTCTCAACTGCGGTAGTGCGGCCTTGGATTGCCGCGCCCGGAATTGACGCGATGTCTTTCGCAAGATCCACAAGCGACGAAACAACGGCTAACGCTTCAGGAGGTTTTGTCAGATCATACCTTCCGTAATATCCATTTACAAACCTGATTATGTATGATTCTCCGCCAATTTGAGGAGGCGGCATGGCATCGGTGGGGTTCGGACTGCAACGAAGCCAAGCCGTGGAATCAGGACGGCGAGATCGTATCGCCGGTTGAAGCGGTATTCGAATTCGGCGAGGTAGCGCGGCACGTGCTTGCCGCGGACGGCACGGTAAGTGCCGGTGATCGCGCTCTTGATGTTACCCAGGATGGTGTTGACCCACTTGAACGCGGGTCTCAGCGCGGCCTTGCGTCCCGATCCGGTGATGATCGGCTGATGGACGCAGCCGGCGCTGCCGACACCGGTAAAGCAGCGCAGGCCGTCACTGACAACGGTGCTGGCGGGAGCGAAATTGCGCGTTGCCAAGGCCGCGATTTCGGCGCGGCGGAAGCCCCTCACCCGGCGCAATTTCAAGCGGACTGGCTGGCCCTGCGGAGTGGTTTCGACCGCTGCCACGAACGGTATCTTGCCGGGCGAACCGCGGCCACGCTTGCCGCCGTTGCGCTCGCCGCCGAGATAGGCGTCGTCGATCTCGATCCGTCCCGACAGGCGCTTTGTAGCGTCCCGCTCCATCATGACCTGCATGAGCTTGTGCTTGATCTTCCAGGACGTGGTCTGGGTGACGCCAAGCCGGCGGCCCAACTCGATGCTGGAGATGCCGCCTTTGCTCTGAGTGAGGTGGTACATGGCGCGAAACCAGATCGTCAGCGCCACCTTGGTTGCCGCGAAGATCGTTCCGGCGATCACCGATGTCTGTCGCCGGCAGGCGGTGCACTGGTAGAGCGCGCGGGTCTTGAGGACGCTGTGCTGCTTGCCGCCGCACACCGGACAGACGAAGCCGGATGGCCAGCGCCAGCGCGTCACTGCCTCCCGACACTGAGCCTCGGTTCCGTAAAGGACGGCAAACTGGGCCTCACTGAGGCCCTTTTGAAACTGAACCTTGTTGCGCGCCATCTCCTGAACCCACAGAAACAGCCATTCGTTCCTGTTTTGTACCGCTTCTCGTTGGCTGAGGATAGTCGGTAATCAGGTTTCTTTTTATAGGCGGTGACGCCGCCGACAAACGGCATGAAGACGCGCGGCTTCCCAGGGATATTGGCGCCGACATACCACGAATTCGCCAGCGGATAGAGCGTGCGATCCGCGACTTCGTTGTTGTATTGGACCCAGGCATCCTCCGCGGCCTGTTCCGCTTCGATGCACGACAACCCGCGGCCGCGCATGTACTGGATGCAATCGGCGATCCAGACGACATGCTGTTCGCAGGCCAGGATCATCTGACTTTTGACCCCGGGGCTCTGCGGGCCGGTGACCATGAACAAATTGGGGAACCCGGCCATCATGATCCCGAGATAAGTGCGCGGGCCGTGCTGCCACTTCTCTCGGATCGAAATCCCTGCATCCGTGTGGATGTCCACTTCCTTCATCGCGCCAGTCATGGCATCAAAACCGGTGGCGAAGACGATGGCGTCGAGCGGATACTCGCGATCCGAGGTGCGTAATCCGTCGGGCGTGATCTCCTCGATCGGCTTGCTCCTGATATCCACCAACGTGACGTTGTCGCGATTGTACGTCTCATAGTAGTCGGTATCGAGTATAAGCCGCTTGGTGCCGATCGGGTGATCGTTCGGGCACAGCAGTTCCGCGGTCTTCGGATCCTTGACGGTGGCGCGGATTTTCCGGCGCACGAATTCGGACGCCGTTTCGTTCGACTCCTTGTTGATCAGCAAATCGGTGTACGAGTACAGAAAACTGATGCTGCCGCCCTC
>DASSLE010000531.1:0-5529 GCA_035689725.1 Pseudolabrys sp. | reverse complement strand
CCGAGGCCAATAATGCCGATCCGGATCATTGGGCTTCTTCCCTAACAGGTTTCCGCCGCAGAATGCTGGGCCTGCGGCAACTGCGCAATGGTGGTCATTGGGGAAACGAAGTGGCCAGTGGCAACCGCAATCGGCGCGTCAAGTTTCGATGTCGCCACCCACGGAGCGCGGATAAACTTCCGCTGCCATTTCCTCTTCTCCTCTTTCGCGATCCAGTGGCACTGCGCGCGAAGATCGGGTCGGCAGGATTTCGAAATGACGGCAATTAGGGTAGAGAATCAGGCAGCAAATATTCAACATAGTGAGCCATTGGCCAGGGCGGGCCTCCACGCGGCGAATGAAGACGGACCTTGACCTCCCGCGCTCCCGAAGAGACACCGGGGCTGCTACGGCCCGTACCGCCTATCGTAGCAGTTATACCGGTCGCAGCAGGCAAACCTGCTTTTGCGGACGAAGTTTCGGCCGCTCCTATTCGAGACTTCAATCTTGTGCGCGACCTGAGCTTGTTCGCGCGTGTGCTACGGCGGGCGCAAGGCGGGCGACGTAAGATCACCAACACACGTCGAAAGCTATCAGCCGTGCCGTTAGCTGTAAGGGCGGTGTCCGCTGTTGGCACTAAGCGGACATTCCAGCCATAACCGCGTTTGTCAGTAACAGGGGACATGCGACAGGCTGGAGGCGAGCCTCGAATTGACCTAGATCAATGAACGCGCTTCTCGAACCGATAATTTGGTATCGTTGGCCAGCCAGGATGATAAGGGAGGTTGTCTCATGCCGACTTTGATGCCCTGGACGACGGTTGAGATCGGCGACGTTGATATTTTTTCGCCTGCGCTTCCCTCCCTTGTTGTTTACACTTGGTATGTAGATGACGAGCCAGAAAGTTCAGTCGTCTATTTTTGGCGCGACGAAGACACGGGAATAGTTAATCACGAGCTGTTATTTGTTGGGCCGGTAACCTTTGAAGCGGCCGTGACCCACGCAAAAGAAAAAGCGCCTGAGCGCAGCGTTGAACGAATTCACGTCAAGCACGCAAGGCAGGCGAATAAGCCAGACATCAAAGCCAAGCGAGCAAGCAAGGCGAAATCAAAACCAACCGCGAAAATTGGTGTCGCAAAGTCGAAGAAATCAACTCCGGTCAAGAAGAAAATTGCCACCTGAACCGCCCGATTGTCGCTGGCCACCTTGCCATTCGAAGCCAACGAGCATTTCTGTTTGGCCGACCTACTTTTGCGTTTGAGCGGGGCGGTTGTACTTGGCGTTATCGTCACTGACATCGACACGTTGCCGTAACCGAGATAGACAAGGGCTCCGAACACGAGGGCGAAGGCGGCCGAGTAAGCCGCGCGTTCAGAGGCAGGGCCTGATATAGGGACGGTTCAGTTCCCACAATTCGTCGAGCAGCTTGACCGCGGCCGACGCGGAATTTACCACCGGATCGATCAGCAAGGCCTGCAAGGCGATTTCCTTGGAGGCGCGCATCGCGGCCTCGACCGCGAGCTCCTGCACGCTCACCTGGATATGGAGGAGCTTGGCGATTGCGTCGGGCAGGGGCCCGAGCGAGATCGGATGAATTCCGGCGGCATCGACCATCACCGGCACTTCCACCGCCGCGTCGTACGGCAGATTCGGAATGGTGCCCCGGTTGGGGACAATGCCGGATTCCAGCACGCGCTTCTTGTTGTGCAGAATGCCGCCGATCGCCGCCGCGCCCCGCTCGCCCGACGGCGTCAGCCAATCGGGTGGCATGGCACCGCCCGCGAGCACGCGATCCAGCGCATCGGCGAATTCCGCGCGCCAGCGCCCGTCGGCATCGAAGTCGTAGCCGTGTTCGCCGCCTTCCCAGCCATAGGGAAGGTATTCGCCGAAGTGATCGTCGCTGCAGGTCATCCAGGAGCCGAAGGCACGGAACACCCGGCGGGTGAGCGGCATAAAGGAGGAGTCAAATTCCTTCTCCTTGGCACGCAGTAGCGGATAGAGGTCTTCGCCGGTCGCGCGATGTCGGATGTGAACCAGACACTGGGAATGATTGAGCCCCGCGCCCCAGACGTCGACCTGCTCTGCCGGCAAGCCCATGATGTTCGCCACGTCGGTCCGCCCCATGAAGATGCCGTGGCAGAGGCCGAGCGAGCGGATCGGGCTGTACTTTCCGAGCGCGAGGATGATGCGGCTTTCGGGATTGGAGAAATTGACGAACAGGCCCTGCGGGCAAAGCTCCTGCATCTCGCGCACGAAGTCGAACACCAGCGGCAAGGTGCGTAAGGTGAACATTAGCCCGCCGGGGCCACCGTTCTCGCCAAGCGTATGACGGATGCCGTATTTGCGCGGCACTTCCCAATCGAGTTTCCATAAACGGTTACGGTCGATCGCCGTGGCATTGACGACGAAGTCTGCCCCGTCGAAGGCGGCGCGCCGGGCAGTCGTCTGCTCGACGATCAGTCCCGCGCCCGCTTTGGCATTCAGTAGTTTGGCGAGCTCCGTCATCTTTCCGAGCGTCTGCGCGTTGCGGCCGACCAGCGTCAACGTGCTGCCGCGCAACTCGTCGCTGCTGAAAATGTCGCGCAGCATGCTCAGCCCGAACGACATGCTGCTCGCACCGATGAAGACAATCTTGGCCCGGTTGGTCATCGCCGTTTCCGTTTGCCGATCACGTTGCGGCCGCCGCCGCCGTTGTGTGAATATCTTCGGCCTTGGCATTGAGCGACGTCATCGCGCGTGTAAGGTCCTCGTACACGCGATCCTCGATCGTGACCGTGCCGAAATTTGAGTTTTCGCCGTCGAAGCGGCCCTCGGCTGGTTGGTCGGCATGCTCGAACCAGTGATAGCCGACAAGCGTCGGCTTTTGTAGAGCCGAAGTGACATAGCGCCGGAAGCAGGCCGCCCGTTCGGCTTGCGTCGCCAGCACCGGTCCGCTGCCGTTGGTGTTGGGGAGGCCGGAATCGGCGCCCCGGAAGGAGAACTCGCCGATCAGGCAGGGCTTGCCGGTGTCCGCATAGGCGGCGATCTCGTCATCCGCATCGGGATCGTAGCAATTGAAGGAGATGACATCGACATGCCGCCCGGCGGCATCGGTCACCGCGCGCGGCGGCGGGAAAGCGAAGCGGCAGCCAAGCACGAGATGATTGGCATCCGCCGCTCTGATGGCGCCCGCGGTCAATTCGAAATAGCGATTTGCCAGTAGCGCGAGGAAGGCGTCGCAGTCGGCGGCAAAGGCGGCGCGCAAGGGATCGGCACGATTGGCCGCGTCTTCTCTGCGCGCGTCGCGTTCGAAAGGCGGCTTGCGCGGGTAGGGCGGCGCGATGTGCGCCAAGGCCTTCAGTTCCTGCCAAGAATGCGGGAGCGTGCGCCACACCGTATTGAACGCTTCGAAATCCCCATAGCGCCCGCGCAGAAAATCGATTGCGGCAGTGCGGCCGGGGGTCGCGGCCGATAAATTCAGGAACAGCGTCAGCATCTCGTCGGCGCCGCGCCAGTCCGGGCCCCAGCGCAACTCGTTATCGATGAACCACCCAATGAGGTTCTGGTCGCCGCTGTGCGCCGCGCAAAGCTTCCGCGCCCTGCGTTTGACGTGAGCGTCGAAATTCGGATCGAAGACGTCGGGGAAATCCCGTATGGGGTCGCCTGGGGTCCGATCGTTCTCCTGCCACGCGAACGTCATGCCGAGATCGAGGTTCGGCGTGACCGCCAGCGGTACCGATCCTGCGACCGCCACGGTCTCATCGGACCAGGAGCCAAGCGTATTGAAACCCCAGGCCGCCAACCGTCCAGCGGCCGCGCTCCGCCACGCGGCTTCGCCGCCATATTTGCGCCGGCACGCGTCCGCGTAGGGGATGCGGTCGCTGCCTTGGATCTGGTCCTGGTCGAAGCGCACCGTGTTGACGCCTTTCGACAGAAACCGGCCGCCGTCGGGATCGGCCAGCCAGAACACGCCATCGCGCCGCTCGATGCGAAAAAATCCGCTGGACCGGAAACGGCCATCGGCAACGCCACCCCATCGGGTTTTCGGCACTTGAGCGGTCATCGGCGATTCGAATTAGATGACCGAAACAGGTTACTGGCAACCCGACGCAATCAATTGACTTGTTTCAATAATGCGCCACGCTTGGGGTCTAATTTACTGGCTGAGAGGCAATCAGGAGACATCCATGGGCCCAGGGAATGGCGCCGGCAAATCCGCCGGAGCCGGCCAGCAGCACGCGCCGGAGCTTCCGCCGACTATTGCCTTGCGACGCGATTTCATCTGGGGCGTATCGACGTCGAGCTTTCAGATCGAGGGCGCAACGCGCGAGGACGGTCGCGGCCCTAGCGTATGGGACACTTACGCGCAAACAGGCGCAGTTGCCAACCACGATACCGGCGACGTGGCCTGCGATCACTATCATCGTTATCCGGAGGACATCGCGCTGATGCAGCGGCTCGGCGTTCAGGCCTACCGCTTTTCTGTCGCCTGGCCGCGCGTCCTGCCGCAGGGACGCGGAACACCGAATGAACTCGGGCTAGCGTTTTACGACCGGCTGATTGATGCGATCTTGGCCGCGGGCATCGAGCCGTGGCTCTGCCTCTATCACTGGGACCTGCCGCAGGCGCTCGACGATCTCGGCGGCTGGACGACGAGGGATTGCGTCGGCTGGTTTGCCGACTACGCCGCGCTGGTCGCCGATCGCTACGGTGACCGGGTCAAGCGTTTCGCCACCTTCAATGAGCCGTCGATCTTCACGTTATTCGGTTACGGCTTCGGTGCGGGCGAGCGGGACAAGATCCGCGCCGAGACCCTGCATCGGGCGATCCACCACGTGAATCTCAGCCACGGCTTCGCCGTGGACGCGATACGCGCGCGCGTGCGCGGCAGTTCGATCGGCGCCATCCATAATGTACAGCCGTGCCTGCGGTCATCCGATGCCGATGCCGAGGCCGCCCGCCGCTGCGATGCGTACTGGAATCGCGCCTATCCCGATCCGCAGTGCCGCGGCGCCTATCCGGACCTCTTGCAGGCGGCCATTGCACCACATAGTCAGCCCGGTGACCTTGCGCGGATTCACCGTCCGCTCGACTGGTTCGGCCTCAATCACTACAGCCCGGTCTACGTGCGCGCCGCGGTGGACGCGCGCTTTGGCTTCGACTTCGGCAACAGGCCACCCGGCACGCCGGTGACGCCCATCGACTGGCCGATCGACCCGGACGCATTTCGGGATACGTTGCTGACCGTCGCACGGGATTACGGATTGCCGATCTATGTGTTGGAGAACGGGCTCGGTGGTCATGACAAGCCAGACGATACGGGCGCGGTGGTCGACAACGATCGCATCGCCTTTCTGCGCGCCTATATCGGCGCGATGAACGATGCGGCAGCCGCCGGTGCCGACATTTGCGGCTATTTCGTCTGGTCCCTGCTCGACAATTTTGAATGGGACTTGGGCTACAGTGTGCGCTTCGGCCTCACCTATATTGACTATTCGACGCAGCGGCGCATTCCCAAGGCCTCGTTTGAATGGTACCGCGACCTTATCAAGGCGGCGCGCAACAGATGAC
>DASSLE010000530.1:0-7371 GCA_035689725.1 Pseudolabrys sp. | reverse complement strand
ACCCTTCTTGCGTAGCCAATCCTGCGCCGCCGTCATGTCGCCTTTGGTTTCGGTGAGGGCCGCCTTGCAGTCCATCATGCCTGCACCGGTCGACTCGCGCAGCTCCTTGACCATCTGGGCGCTGATATTTGCCATCGAATTTATCCTTCATCCGCTCCGGCCGCGCATGTCGCGGCCGGCGGTGCTTTCAACGGAAACCGGCGGCGAGATTATTCCGCCGTCAATTCCTTCGCCTTGGCGATCCAGCCGTCGACACGGCCAGGCAAGCCGACTTCTTCGCCGACATTATGTGCGGCCTTTTCATTCAGCTCGGCAATCTGCGTGTAGTGGAAGATCCCGAGGTCGTTGAGCTGCTTTTCGATCGCCGGCGACACGCCGGGCAGTTTTTTGAGATCGTCTGCGACACCGCGCGGGCCGGGCAATGGCTCGAACCCGAGATCGGTCGCCGCCGGAGCCGTCGGTATCTGCTCCGCAACGATCGGCTTTTCGGCGGCGCCAATGTCGACGCCCATTTCGCCTTGCGCGCGCGAAATACCGTCGATTGCCGCCTTGGCAATGAGATCGCAGTACAGCGAGACCGCACGACTGGCGTCGTCATTGCCTGGCACGACGTAAGTGATGCCGGCCGGATCGCAATTGGTGTCAACAACGGCAGCGACTGGAATGTTGAGGCGCTGCGCCTCCTTGATCGCGATGTCTTCCTTATTGGTGTCGATCACGAACAGAAGGTCCGGCACGCCGCCCATGTCCTTGATCCCACCGAGCGAGCGATCGAGCTTGTCGCGTTCGCGTTGCATGGTGAGACGCTCTTTCTTGGTATAGCCGGCCGCCTCACCCGAATTGAGCATCTCATCGAGCTTGCGCAGGCGCGCGATCGACGCCGAGATAGTTTTCCAGTTCGTCAGCGTGCCACCGAGCCAGCGGGAATTCACGTAATACTGCGCACTCCGCTTGGCGGCGTCGGCGATCGAGTCCTGCGCCTGGCGCTTGGTACCGACGAACAGGATGCGGCCGCCTTTGGCCACGGTGTCGCTGACCGCCTGCAACGCGCGATGCAGCATCGGTACAGTCTGCGCGAGATCGACGATGTGGATGTTGTTGCGTGTACCGAAGATGTACGAACCCATCTTTGGGTTCCAACGGTGGGCCTGATGGCCGAAATGAACGCCAGCTTCCAAAAGCTGACGCATCGAAAAGTCAGGAAGCGCCATAATCTTCTCCGGTTGATCCGCCGCGGACGGTTGTGAACCCATTTGGGCCACCGGACGGCCTTTTTGACCCATTGTCGGGGCCTAAAGCCATGCATCCGCGTGAGTGATGCCGGGGCTTATATAGGTGCAGTTTCTGGAATGCAAGGTCGGTCAAAAGGTTAGCCGGGACTTGCCTTGCATCTTGAATGTCATTGCGGGGCGGTTGCCGCTCCTGTCGTCCCGGGCGAGCGCGCCGGCGCGCGTCCCTGCCTTCGCGGGGACGACGAGAAATGGCTTGTCCCGGCATGACCCCGAGGGTGCTGCGAGTAAACCTAAAGCGCCTCGACCTGCACCACGCCCGGCACGGCCTTGATGGCGCCCGCGATCTGCGGCGAAACCTTGAAACGGCCGGGCAACTTCACCTCGACTTCGGTGCCGCGCTTGAGCAACAGCACCACGCTGACTTCGCCATCGCCATTTGCATGTGCCGCGCGCGGCGCGGGCTCCAGTCGCCTGGCCACCGCCTCGAGCGGCGCGCCATCGCGCAGGAATACGCGCAATCCCTTTTGCAGATTGGCCGCCGCATTATCGAGCGGCTCGGCCGACTGGATGCGCGCACGCACCTCATCCCCCTGCACTTCTGCAGACAAAAACAACAGGACCGCATTGCCCGGCTCGAGGAGATCGCGATGTTCAGCCAATCCTTCCGAGAAGACCACCGCCTCAAAATGACCGCTGGGATCGGACAGGCCGATGATGCCCATCTTGCTCCCCGTGCGCGTGCGGCGCTCGGTGCGCGAGACAACGGTGGCAGCGACACGGCCCGCCGTCGCTCCGGCTTTCACCGCGCGCGCGAATTCCGCCCAGGGCTGCACCCGCAACTTCTTCAGCACCGCGGCGTAGTCGTCGAGCGGATGGCCTGACAGGAAGAAACCAACGGCCTCATATTCGCGACGCAATCGCTCGGCCGCCAACCATGGTTCGATATGTGGTAGCGCAATCTGCTCGCGTGTCCCGCCAGCGCCGAACAATTCACTCTGCCCGATCGCCGCGGTATCATGTGCGCGTTGCGCGCGGGCGAGCACGGCATCGACCACAGAGAATATACGCGCGCGGTTTTCTTCAAACGTGTCGAAAGCTCCGGCGGCGGCGAGACTTTCGAGCACGCGCTTGTTGATGGCGCGCGGATTGACGCGGGCGGCGAAGTCAGCAAGGTCGGCAAAGACCCGGTCCGCGCGCGCGGCGATGATCGCTTCCACCGCCTGCTTGCCGACGCCTTTGAGCGCGGCGAGCGCGTAAATGATCGTATTACCGTCGACTTCGAAATCGACTGCCGAGCGGTTGACGGACGGTGGATCAACCTTGATGCCGAGTCGCTCCGCCTCTGCACGGAATTCGGCGAGCTTGTCGGTATTGCCCATGTCGAGCGTCATCGTCGCTGCCAGGAACTCGACGGGGAAATTCGCCTTCATATAAGCGGTCTGATAAGCGACCAGCGCGTAGGCCGCTGCATGGCTTTTGTTGAAGCCATACTCGGCAAAGCGCTCGAGCAGGTCGAAGATAGCGTCGGCCTGATGGCGCTCCACACCCCGTTCAACTGCGCCACCAACAAAGCGAGCGCGCTGCGCCTGCATCTCCTTCCTGATTTTCTTGCCCATGGCGCGGCGGAGCAGATCGGCTTCACCAAGCGTGAAACCCGCCAGGATCTGCGCGGCCTGCATCACCTGTTCCTGGTAGATGATGACGCCGAATGTCTCGCGCAGGATCGGCTCAAGCTTGGGATGAATGTAGTCCGGCTGCTCCATGCCGTGCTTGCGAGCGCAATAGGTCGGAATATTCGCCATCGGGCCGGGACGATAGAGCGCGACCAATGCGATGATGTCTTCGAAACGGTCTGGCCGCATATCGAGCAGCGCCCGCCGCATGCCCGCACTTTCCAGTTGGAAGATGCCAACCGCTTCGGCGCGCGCCAGAAGGTCGTAAGTATTCTTGTCGTCGAGCGGGATCGCGGCGAGATCGATGTCGATACCGCGCCGCTTCACCAGCGCGGCAGCGGTCTGCAAAACGGTTAGGGTTTTCAGGCCGAGGAAGTCGAACTTTACCAGCCCCGCCTGCTCTACCCATTTCATGTTGAACTGGGTGACCGGCATGTCAGACTTCGGATCGCGATAAAGCGGCACCAACTCGGACAACGGCCGGTCGCCGATCACGATCCCGGCGGCGTGGGTTGAGGCGTGGCGGTTCAGGCCTTCGAGCTTCTGCGCGATGTCGAAGGCGCGTTTGACCACTGCGTCGCCATCCCGCTCAGCCTGCAAGCGCGGCTCGCCCTCGATCGCCCGTTTGAGTGAGACCGGTGCCGCCGGGTTCTGCGGTACCAGCTTGCACAGCTTGTCGACCTGCCCGTACGGCATCTGCAAAACACGGCCGACGTCGCGCAGCACACCGCGCGCCTGCAGCGTGCCGAAGGTGATGATCTGCGCCACCTGGTCACGGCCGTAGCGCTCCTGCACGTAACGGATCACCTCGTCACGCCGGTCCTGGCAGAAATCGATATCGAAATCCGGCATCGACACACGCTCGGGATTGAGGAAGCGCTCAAACAGCAGCCCGAAACGGATCGGATCGAGATCGGTGATCGTGAGCGCGTAGGAAACGAGGGAGCCGGCGCCAGATCCACGGCCGGGACCAACGGGTATGCCTTGTTTCTTCGCCCATTGGATGAAGTCGGAAACGATCAGGAAATAGCCGGGATATTTCATGCCGGCGATCACGCCAAGTTCGAATTCGAGTCTCTCCCGGTATTCGTCGACGGTATGGCCGGGCGCAACGCCGGCAGTTTCGAGGCGTCGCTCGAGCCCTTCTTCCGCACGCTTGCGCAGTTCGCTCGCTTCGTCGAGCGTCTTGCCGTTATCGCCGATTGAAAAACGCGGAAGAATGGGCTGGTGTGTGCGCGGGCGGAAGGCACAGCGCTGCGCAATCTCAACGGTGTGAGTCAGCGCCTCCGGCAGATCGCGGAACAGCTCGACCATCTCGGCGCGGCTCTTGAAGCGGTGCTCGGGTGTCAACTGTCGGCGGTCGCTTTCCGCCAATAGCCGGCCCTCGGCAATGCAGATCAGCGCATCGTGCGCTTCGTAATCCTGCGCGGTTGCGAAATAAGGTTCGTTGGTGGCAACCAGCGGCACGCCTTTGCTGTAGGCGAGATCGATTAAGACCGGTTCACAGCGGCGCTCCGCCGGCGTGCCGTGGCGTTGCAATTCGACGTAAAGCCGATCGCCGAAAAGCTTAAGCAGCGTCTCAAGACGGGTGGCGGCGAGATGGCTTTGGCCCGCGGCAATAGCCATATCGAGCGGACCGCCTGGCCCGCCGGTGAGCGCAATGATGCCCGCAGTCTCCCCATCCAACCATTCGACCTTGAGCCGCGGCGGCTCGTTCGCCGGCGTATCCAGGAAGGCGCGCGAATTGAGGCGCATCAGGCTGCGATAGCCCTCGGACCGGGCCGCCAGAAGCACAACGCGCTTACGTTCAGGCTCAGCGTTCCCATTGCGCGGCCCATGATCCGTATCGCCGAAATCAACGGCGAGCGCGCAGCCGACGATCGGTTGAATGCCGCACCCCGAAAGCTTTTCGGAAAACTCCAGTGTACCGAACATGTTGTCGGTGTCTGTCAATGTGAGCGCTGGCTGATGGTCAGCTTTCGCAAGTTCGGCCAGCCGCGCGATTGTGAGTGCGCCTTCCAGCAGCGAAAACGACGAGTGCACGTGCAGGTGCACGAAGTCGAGACCGGCCATGGGTGATTCCCTGTTGCACCCAGAGTGGGGATGCGTCGGCGTTAAGTCCACCGGCAAAGCAACTTGTGGCCCAGCCTATCCCCGTCATCCTGAGGCGTGAGCGCATCGTCTTGCGCGCGAGCTTCGAAGGATGTGCCCGTCATCCTTCGAGGCGCGCCAAGGCGCACACACCTCCAGATGAGGGCTTGAGCCTCTCAAAGGGTACCCAGTACCTGGGTCCAGATGGCGATCATTCCGATAAACAACGCCAACGAGGCCAGCGCGGCGGCTTCCTGGACTACAGCTTTGAACATGGCTTCTCTCCCCGGAACAGAGAGAGAACATAGTTCTATATCTGTTCTAATGTCAAGTTGGGAGGATTTCTAAAAATATTACTGTTGGACCAATCTATTATGTCCTTATTCTCAGGTAATATTTTAAGACGATGGCTTTGGCCAATTCAGTCCATCTCCACGATCTTCCCTTCCCGCAACGTCACGCGCCGGTCCATGCGGGCGGCCAGATCCATGTTGTGGGTCGCGATCATGGCAGCGAGGCCGGAGGCGCTCACCAGCTGGGTAAGCGCCTGGAAAACGTGCTCGGCGGTGTGCACGTCAAGGTTTCCGGTCGGCTCGTCGGCCAAGAGGATGCGCGGGGCATTCGCGACTGCGCGGGCGATTGCCACCCGCTGCTGCTCGCCGCCCGAAAGCTCGGACGGCCGGTGATCGAGCCGCCCGCCCAGCCCCAGATACCCAAGCAGCTCTACGGCCCGTGTCTTGGCCTCGCCGCGGGGAAGCCCGCGGATCATCTGCGGGAGCAGCACGTTTTCGATCGCTGAGAACTCCGGCAGCAGATGGTGCGACTGATAGACGAAACCGATCTCGTTGCGGCGAATGCGGGTGCGTTCATGATCGGCCAGAATCGCGGTTGAACGGCCTTCGATATAGACGTCCCCGTGGTCAGGATGCTCGAGCAGGCCGGCGATATGCAGCAGCGTCGATTTGCCGGCGCCCGAGGGCGCTACCAGCGCCACCGACTGCCCACCCCAAAGGGCGAGTTCGACGCCATTGAGCACGTGGACTGTCTCGTCGCCCTGGCGGTAATGCCGCTCGACATCGTGCACGAACAGGATCGGGACTTCCTCTTCCCGCTGCTGCT
The DNA here is from genome assembly GCA_035689725.1 of Pseudolabrys sp. Lineage (GTDB taxonomy): Bacteria > Pseudomonadota > Alphaproteobacteria > Rhizobiales > Xanthobacteraceae > Pseudolabrys. Next base: position 1,256 of record DASSLE010000530.1, on the reverse strand, counting down.
GGCGCTGTTGCTGTTGCTGCCGCTCCACCTTCACCTCGACGGCGGTATGCGTCTCACTCATAGCGCAGCGCCTCTACCGGATCGAGGCGCGCCGCACGCCATGACGGATAGAGCGTAGCAAGCAGCGAAAGCATGAGCGCCATCACCACCACCGCAGTCGTCTCACCCGAATCCATGTCGGCCGGGAGATGCGAGAGGAAATAGAGCTCAGGCGAAAACAGTTCGGTATTGGTGAGCCAGGACAAAAATTGCCGGATGCTCTCGATGTTGAGACAAATAAGGACACCGAGCATAAAGCCGACAATGGTGCCAACCACGCCGATGGAAGCACCAGTGATCAAAAACACCCGCATGATCGCTCCTTGCGTCGCCCCCATGGTGCGCAAGATGGCGATGTCCTGACCCTTGTCCTTCACGAGCATGATCAGGCCGGAGACAATATTAAGCGCAGCAACCAACACGATGAGCGTCAGGATTAAGAACATCACATTACGTTCAACTTGCAATGCATTGAAGAACGTCGCATTGCGCTGGCGCCAGTCGATCATGAAGATCGGTCGCTCTGCGGCGTCCTGCACCGCCTTACGATAACGGTCGACGCGATCGGGATTGTCCGTATAGATCTCGACGGCGGTGACGTCGCCCGCTCGATTGAAATAGGCCTGCGCTTCCTTGAGTGGCATGAATACCATGGCGTTATCGTATTCCGACATGCCGATCTCGAACACCGCGGCGATCTTGTAGACCTTGATGCGCGGGGTCGTGCCCATCGGCGTCACGGCGCCGCGCGGTGCCACGAGCGTAATATTATCGCCTGAACGCAGCGAAAGCTGGTCGGCGAGCCTTCGTCCGATCGCAACTCCCTGCTCCTCGTCGAAGCCCTTGAGCGTGCCCTGCTTGATGTTGTTCGCAACGGATGGAAGCTTTTCAAGATCCATCAGGCGAATGCCGCGTATCAACACGCCACCGGCATTGAATGGCGAAGACGCAAGTGCCTGCCCCTCGACGATCGGTGCCGCCAGCCGGATACCCTGGACGCCGGCGACGCGCGCGGCGACTTCCTCCCAATCAGTAAGCGGCTTTTCTAGTGGTTGGATCAGCAGATGGCCATTGAGGCCGAGGATTTTGTCGAGCAGCTCTTTTCGGAAACCGTTCATCACCGCCATGACAATGATGAGCGTGGCGACGCCCAGCATGATGCCAAGGAAGGAGAACCCGGCAATCACCGAGATAAATCCTTCCTTGCGCCGCGCCCG
>DASSLE010000529.1:0-18385 GCA_035689725.1 Pseudolabrys sp. | reverse complement strand
GTTGAGTCTGAGGACGATGTTATTGAACACTAACTGGCCTTCGACTCGCACTTTCAGCTCATGCCCGTTTTTCTCAAATTCCCATGCGAACAATCCGCCGTATGTAGGAAGGCGTAGATTGATGCAGTCGTGCGCGGTGAGATTTGCCGCTAGGCTTCACTGTCCATCATCGGCGCAATACAAAACCGTCGTGCAAAGGCTGCCATATTTTGATCTTCGTCTTTGAATCGTCCTTTTAGGACGGATTTGACCGGTGACGCAATTCTGCTCCGGACAAGGAGCGCAGCAGCGAAAAGTTTTTTTATTGCACAACGGCAGCGCGACTGAGATGGCCGCGCCCAGCGATCGCCTGAATCTTTGAGATAACGCTGGCGTGAAGACGATTGCTCTTCTCGATATTTAAATGATTGATATCAGGAGCCGCATTGAGATTGACGTTGGAAATCGTTCCTCTGAACCCGGGGCCCTTTGTCACCAGGGTACTGCCCGTATAATAGTTGATGACTTGCGAGACATTCGACGGCGCCGTCAAATTCATTGTCGGCCCGAAGGTCACGACCAAAGCAACTGGAGCACCGGCAGCCTTCATTTTTTCGGCCATGAAAATTGCAGCGTCTGCTCCAAGCGAATGTCCGATAATAATAATCGGACCTTTGCCGGTTTTTTGTAAACGGGCCGCCTCTGCGGCGAGGGCTTCGTAGTCGATGTGATTGTGAACAGTGGCCGCGAAGCCACGTTGAACAAGTCTTTCGTCCAGCATATCCAACCCGGTGGAAAAGATGTTTGCCAGTCCCCTGAGCAGGTAGATATGGCCAGAAGACGCTTGCGCATTGCCGGACAAGACCGTTAGACCAAGCAAAACGACAGAGAATAGCAATGAAATCCTCACAGTTCCCCCCGTAAAACAATGCGAGACGCGCGATATAACGTAATCTATTTATTGCATGTCGTCGCAGCGAATCAATACCAAATCAAATCATTCCGATGGGCCAATTAATTCCAACGTGCTATCTCGTCGCACGTTCTAACCTCGATGTTGTGCCGTAGCCTGCCCAAAGCGGCGCGCCAGGCCAAGATCAACCTGTGATCAACTGCCGATACCAACGGCTAAATCGGACGCGACCTGAGATCGCTGATGACGCTCTTCATCGCCGAACTTATCTGGGCCTTCGGATGCGTGGCTTACTACATTATTCGCTATCCGCATCAACGTCGTTCTCATAAGACGCCGGTCACGGACCGCCGCGATCACATGCGCGAGCAGATGTTGATTGTGGTCTCCTACAGTGGCCTATTCGTAATTCCATTGATCTACGTGCTGACGGGCGAACCCAAATTTGCTGACTATGAATTCCATCCGATCCAGGCCTGGATTGGGGCGCTCGTGCTAGCTGCTGGGATGGCCCTGCTCTACCGCACGCATCGCGATCTAGGTCGTGCTTGGTCGATCACACTCGAAATCCGCGACCAACACACTTTGGTCACCCGCGGAATCTACGAAAGGTTGCGTCACCCGATGTATGCCGCATTTTGGCTGTGGGCGATCGCGCAGGCGCTCCTGTTGCCAAACTGGATCGCAGGATTATCGGGCATCGTGGGCTTTGGCACATTATTCTTCGCGCGCGTTGGGCACGAGGAGCGGATGATGTTGGAAGCGTTCGGCGACGAGTACCGTGCCTACATGGAGCGTACATATCGGCTCATTCCAGGGATTTATTGAGGCGTATTCGCGCATCGGAAATCACTAGTGATTTTGCGCTCGAAGCCCTAGCTTCCTTCCCGCTGAGGCCTCACCATTTCTGGTTTGATCTAGCGCGAGGTGCCCGCCTACACTTAAGTATCGACCCCTGCAGTTTAAATTGGCGGGGCTTGAAGGTTTCAAACTCGCGGAACGGCGGTGGGGCCAATGGGATGAGTATGGATATTCTTTTGTTAAACGTCGGTACGCCGGCTGAAGCGCCGACTGGGACCACCAGTCGCGGTGCCGCAGGTTACCGGGCGCCCAGCCCATCGACCGAGACTAATTTGGGTACCGCTTTTTTCAACATCGCCCGTGCCCGTGCGGATCATCCGGTGGTGGCGACAAAACAGGGTATTTTCTCCTACGACTGGCTACTCCGCGCGGCGGATTGCGTGCGAAGATACTTGTGCGCCCGCCCCGGCCACGTAGCGGGAGCACGCGTGGCTCTGCAGCTTTCCAATTCACCTGAATACTTGGCTGCGTTTTACGGTACGCTTCTCGCCGACTGTGTAGTCGTGCCCCTCCCCGTCTCGCTGGAAGCACAGCGGCGGCGAAAGGTCCACGAGTTGTGCCAGCCGGACGTATTGATCAGCCGACCCGAGGATTTCGGCTCACAGGAATGTCGTTCTCCAATCGCAACGTTGCGGTTGCCTAAGAACAACAGCGAGGCAATCTCATTTCGCCCTCCGCGCCGGCAAGACCGGGATCTGGCAATGCTGCTCTTTACCTCGGGCTCCATGGGCATGCCCAAAGGGGTCATGCTTAGCCACCGAAACCTGTTGGCCAATGCCGACTCAATTCTGCATGAGCTGCCCATATGCGCGGATGACCGGGCGCTGGTTGTCCTCCCGTTCTGTCACGCATTCGGCAACTCCATCCTGCAAACTCATATTCTGTCGGGTGCCACGCTCCTCCTCGACGGGGCCCTAACGTTCCCCTCCTCGATTGTTGAAGCGCTGCATAAGCTGGAAGCCACGAGCTTCTCTGCGGTTCCCGAAGTGTACGGCATGCTGCTGAAATATGGTCGACTCGGAGAACGGCCCCTTCCGGCGCTACGGTACATGACGGTCGCTGGTGGTGAATTGCGTCACGATTTGGCGGCGGAAATCGCGAACCGTATTGCACCAGCGTCATTCCATGTCATGTATGGACAGTCGGAGGCGACCGCGCGCCTGACATCATTGCCCCATCAGGAGCTCCATATTCGACGCGGGTCGATCGGCAAACCAATATGCGGCGTTGAACTTGCTATCATGGACGAAGCAAACCGCGAACTGCCCCCGGGCGCCGTCGGCATGCTCTGTGCTCGGGGCGCGAACGTGATGCTTGGCTACTGGCAGGATCCGGCGGCCACAGCTGATGTGCTGACTGGTGAAGGGTGGCTGCGAACCGGTGATCTGGCTCATCGCGACGAGGAGGGATATTTCTTTCTACACGGACGCGCCAATCTGCTGGTCAAAGTTCAAGGGCATCGTGTCCATCCGGCGGAGATTGAGGGGGTGGTGGAAGCAGGCTTTCCCCAAACGTGTGCGGTTGCGATTCCGGTACCCCGAGGAGATGATCTGCGATTCATCCTATTCCTCGCACCGAGGGATGATCGACCAATCGACGTCGCGAAGATTCGCGAGACCTGCCAGCGAGAGCTCGCTCCCTATAAATTACCCCTGCATTATGAAGTGGTCGATCATTTCCCGCTCACTTCAGGCCACAAGATAGATCGCGCCGCGCTGGCTCTCCTCATTCCACGGATCCCGAGACCCGCTGCCTTGACCGCTCATGCAGACGATTCTCTAACGCAATCCCGATGACGGCTGATCAAAAACAGCTGGAAGCGGACTTGGTACAGTTCGTGCAGTCGCGAGGCTCGCGCCATGCGGACGTAACTTCGCAAACGGACCTGCTAGAAAGCGGTCTACTGGATTCTTTGCTCCTGATGGACTTGATATTTCATATTGAAGAAGCGTATGGGGTCCGATTTGACAGCGACAAACTCAACCCCTCGAACTTTCGCACCATCGCGGCTATCGTCAACTTTGTACTGGAGCAATTGTCAACGCCGCAACGGCAACCCGACTGACCGTGACACGGTGCTTGCCGCCTCCGGAGCCCGAAAAGCGATTTGCCCATGAAGTGGCCTCTGGTTAAGCGCGCGATTCCCGACCGCCAAATCCCTCTTTACAACCGTTTTTATCTTCATGCCTCCGCGGCGAGCGAAGTCGATCCAATATTGGTCTGGGGAACAGAGATTGATGCCGATGCACTGCAGTCTTTCCTCCGCGAACGAAATCGCAACGAACGTATACTGATTACCACCGCGCACGCGCTAATACGCGCGACGGCATTGGCTCTAGAGGAATTCCCGGAAATGAACGTCAGATTGGTTGGACGCCGCATATATGCCTTTCGTCACGTGAACGTTCGTATGGCATTTTTCCACCGTCGAAATTCCGAAATGGATCTGCTGATAATTTCAGATGCAAACTTAAAAAGCCTTGAGCGTATTGGTCTTGAAATCTGGCAACGATTGCTGCAGGCGGGGCGGGGCGAAGGGGGGCGCGATCGTGACTTGGCCAGACTTCGTTGGATCCCTAGCTTCTGGTTCCGTCAGATACTGCGACTGTACGATTTTCTCGACCGTCATGTGCGCCTGCCCACCTTTGGCAGACTTGATGGGACGCGAGCAAGCTGCGTGACGGTGAATGACCTGTCATTCCCCGGTGCGCCGCCGATGCGCATCTACAAACAAACGCGATTTCCCGATAGGTCCGACTCGTTCAATCTGACATTAGGACCGATAGAAAACAAAGTGGTCGTGCGTTTGGACAAATTTGTGTCAGTCAAGGTGATGCCTTTATTCTTGCGAGCCGACCACCGCCTGGTAGACGCCCAGCAGGCCGGCCGTTTCCTCGCCGCGGTGCGTGACCTTTTGAGTAACCCCGAACGGCTTGGCGGCGGTTACTCCGACCAATCCGAACTCGATCGACTCAGCGACGCAAAACAACAATAGCGTAGCGACGTGAGTTCATTTTCTTGCGGCCCAATTGCGCCGAAGAAGAATTCATTGGGTTCGTATCACGCGCTTTTCCGGCCACAAAGGCCGGGCCAGACGCACTCAAAATGCTTGTTATCGGCTTCGTCCCAATGGATTGACCTCGATCAATCACAATTAATGCAAAACAAGCCAGGATCATTCGCGCGAGGTCTGTGTCGATGAAAACCGGTCCACTGATGTTGTTCTCGCTGGCCGCTACCGCCGAATTGGGTGCCGCGGTTGCTGCTGCCCTGCGCCAGCCACTCGCGGCGCATGAAGAACGCGAATTCGAGGATGGTGAGCATAAGGCTCGGCCGCTCGATTCAGTGAGCGGCGCTGACGTCTATGTTGTGCAAGGTCTCCACGGCGGGCCGGACCAGAGTGCCAACGACAAGCTGTGCAGACTCTTATTCTTCATTGGCGCGCTTAAGGATGCCGGCGCTTCCCGCGTTACTGCCATAACTCCCTATCTTTGCTACGCGCGGAAGGACCGCCGCACCAAGCCGAACGATCCCGTCACAACCCGCTATATCGCCGGCATGTTCGAGAGCGTCGGCACTGATTGCGTAGTCACGTTGGAGGTCCACAACCCTACCGCATTCGAAAATGCCTTCCGCTGCCGTACGGTCGCGCTCACCGGCACACCGCTGTTTGTAGCCTATGCCAAGAAGCATTTGTCAGATTCCAAGCTGGCCGTGATATCCCCGGATGCGGGCGGCATGAAACGAGCGGAATTATTACGGGAAGCACTGGAAGCCGCTCTGGATCGTCCAGTCGGCAAGGGCCTCGCAGAGAAGCACCGCAGCGCAGGGGTGGTCTCGGGAGACCTGTTCGCAGGCGATGTGGCGGGCACCACCGCACTGATCATCGATGATTTGATCAGTACCGGCGGGACGTTGTTGCGCACGGCCCGCTCGGCGCGCGCTGCCGGGGCAAAGCGCGTGATCGCCCTCGTTACCCATGGGCTATTCATGCCAGGTTCAGCAGAAGTTCTCGCCGACTCGGCTCTCGACCAGATTATCATAGCCGACACAGTGCCGCCGTTTCGGCTCGATCACCCCGAGCAGAATAGAAAGCTCGTTATTGTGCCTGCGGCACCTTTGCTCGCCGAAACGATTCGCCGCATTCACGAAGAGCGCAGCCTGACCGATCTCATGGTGTTCTAACGTAAGCTTCAAGCTTCCGTGCGCTCCCAGCGGCCAATTTGAGATAAGTGGCACAAAGCCGCGGCCATTTTTCCGGTGTGCGCGGATGATCTTCCAGAAGATGCGCGATAGCGAGTCGAGCGCGTAAGGTGGCGCGGTGACAGCGATAGAACGTGAAAAGCTCATCGGCCGGCCCGTCGCGCAGCAGATGCTTCATCCGTCGCTGGATATAACTGCCCACCCAGCTTGCTCCGAGCCGTTCACATTCCAGGCTTAGAAAGGCGATTTCATCGAATGGGTCGACGATGCGAAGCCGGGAATTGAATTCGAGGCAGTCGATGACCCTGACCTTGTCGTCGAGCCAAATATGTTCGGGGCGCAGATCACCATGCCCATCCACGATGCGGCGATGGCGCAGACGTGCGGTGATCAGATGCCCCCGCTGCCGCAGAAATCGACGCTGCGCCAGATCAATACGCTGCACCAAGCCTGCGGGAATTCGGAATCGCGGGTCGAGTAGAACGCGTTTGTTGTAGGCAAGACTTTGCATCCAACCCGCAAGATGGATCGCGGGTGACAGAAATACCGGCGTCGCTACACGATAGAAACCGGCCAGCGTCTCGACCAACCGGTCAAGTTGCATATACTCGAGACGCCGGTTTTCGATCATGAGATCGAGCATGAAGCGCTCATCGAGCCGCTTCATCATCACTAACCAGTCGACTGGCGTGCCACCCCCGTCGATCGATAGCCGACCGTCGTTCTCGGTCAGCGGCACTACTTTAAGATAGATGTCCGGTGCCAGCCGCTGGTTAAGCCGCAACTCAGCACGGCAGGCGGCCTCACGCCTTTCCAGCGTGGAAAAGTCGAGATAGGGAAACTGGACCGGTTTCTTGAGCTTGTAGACCCGGTCGCCGGCGAGGAACACCCACGACATGTGCGTTTCCCGGCGCAAGACGTCCGACGGCATAGGATCGTAAGCGTTTCGCCGACTGAGAAAGTCGACTTTTGCTGCAAGCGCGCGCTCGGCGCCCTGAATCGCAAGTCCGTGCACGGGCCGCTCCCGCTGGCCATTGAGATTTAATTCATTTCCGCCCGTTCGGGTTGATCCCGGTCAAATCCATAGGCTGCGCTTCGGGGCATATTTGCACGGATTCAAGGAAAGCTTGGTCATGTCTGCGCCAGTTGCCACACGCCAAACGCGCCAGGACCTCGACCGTGAGGTGGCTATCGGCAGCCTTCAGCTATCCGGCCATCTCCGGCTCCCGGCATCTGCCGCCGCGCTGGTGATTTTCGCACATGGCAGCGGCTCGAGCCGTTTCAGTCCCCGCAACAGGGCGGTGGCCGAGGCAATAAACGCGCAAGGCATGGGAACCCTGCTTTTCGACCTGCTCACCACCGACGAGGAGCAAGACCGCGCCAATGTTTTCGACATTAGCCTCCTTTCCGAACGGTTGGTTGATGTCGTCGACTGGATCGATGCCCAACCTGAACTTGCGGGCCTGCCCTTGGGGCTCTTCGGAGCCAGCACTGGCGCGGCTGCGGCTTTAGTGGCTGCGGCAAGACTGGGTTCACGAATTGGTGCCGTGGTGTCGCGTGGCGGCCGCCCCGACCTCGCCGGCGCGGCGTTGGAAAAGGTCACAGCCCCTACTCTGCTTATCGTCGGCGGATTCGACTCTGGTGTGGTTGAGCTGAACGAACAGGCATATGCGCGGCTGATCGTGACGAAATCGCTCGAGATCGTTCCGGGCGCGACCCACCTTTTTCCCGAGTCCGGCGCGATGGAAACCGTGATCGTGCTCGCCACACGCTGGTTCTCAGCGCATTTGACCGCGCCTCGGCGCGCCACTGCTGTATAACTCGTGGAGCCCTGTATGCCTTTCATCGATCGCACCGATGCCGGCCGTCAACTCGCAGAGGCGCTGGCTTCCTACAAGAAGAAAAAGCCAGTGGTGTTGGCTTTGCCACGCGGCGGCGTCCCAGTCGCGGCGATAGTCGCAGAGGCCCTCGATGCACCGCTCGACTTGATCCTTGTTCGTAAAATCGGTGTGCCGTTCCAGCCAGAGCTCGCTATGGGAGCCGTAGTCGATGGCCCAACGCCGTCGATCGTGCGCAACGAGGACGTCATCAGCCTCGCGGGCGTGAGCGAAAACGAATTTGCCGCGATACGCGATCGGGAGCTCGCGGAAATTGAGCGGCGGCGCAAAACCTATCTTGGCAATCGCCCGCACCCCGAGCTTGCCGCGCACACTGTTATCGTTGTGGATGACGGCATCGCTACAGGCGCAACCATCCGCGCCGCCTTGCATGCCGTACGAGCGCGCAAGCCAAGCAAGCTGGTGCTGGCCGTTCCGGTCGCGCCCACCGATACTTTGCAGAGGTTGAAAGGTGAGTCTGACGAGACCGTTTGCCTGGAAGACTATGAAAATTTCGGTGCCATCGGCCTTTTTTATTCGGATTTCCGACAAGTATCCGATGAGGAAGTGATTAAGCACTTAGCTCAACATCCGGTCAAGCAATCAACATCTCTTACAGAGGGGTCATAAGGCATCTATCCGCAAAGTATCTGGAGGCATCAGTCCGTAAGATGAATCCTTCAAGTAGCGCCCTGCTCACCGACCTCTATCAGATGAACATGATCCAAGCCTATCTGGATCATGACGAGACCAAGACCGCGGTATTCGAATTTTTCGTGCGTAAATTGCCAGCGCGGCGCGGCTTTCTGATCGCTGCAGGACTCGAGCAAGCGATTCAATTTCTTGAAAATATGCGTTTTTCTCGCGAGGAAATCGAGTGGCTCGCTAGCACTCGCCGGTTTGAAAAGTCTTTGCTCGATCGATTGTCAGACTTTCGTTTCACTGGCGACGTTCATGCCGTTCGAGAAGGTCGAGTTTTCTTCGCAAACGAGCCGATCCTACGCATTACTGCCCCGATGCCGCAGGCACAGCTTTTGGAAACGCGGTTGATTAATCTCTTACATTTCCAGACTCTGATCGCCTCAAAGGCGGCGCGCATGGTGCTAGCTGCGCCCGGGAAGCTCTTGGTCGATTTCGGCTTGCGGCGCGCGCACGGCGCGGAAGCGGGCCTGATGGCGGCCCGCGCGAGCTACATAGCGGGCTTTGCCGGAACTGCGACCATGCTCGCCGAAAAAATGTTCGGCATCCCGACATACGGCACGATGGCGCACTCTTTCGTAGAGGCTTACGACACCGAAACTGCCGCATTCGAAAGCTTCGCTCACTCGAGGCCGCAGAATCTCACACTGTTGATCGACACCTACGACACCGAGACCGCGGCGCGAAAGGTTGTCGCTCTGGCGCCACAGCTTGCTGCCGCAGGCATCAAGATTTCCGCAGTGCGGCTCGACAGCGGCGATCTGATCCCCCTGGCGCGCAACGTGCGGCGCATTCTCGATGACGGCGGTCTTTCGCACGTTTCAATTTTCGCAAGTGGCGGTCTTGATGAGGACTACGTCGCCGAAATCGTTCATGCTGCTGCCCCCATCGATGGGTTCGGTATCGGCACTAGCCTTACGACGTCCTCTGACGTGCCGGCACTCGATTGCGCCTACAAGCTCCAGGAATACGCCGGGCTGCCACGCCGCAAGCGCTCATCTGGAAAAGCAACCTGGCCTGGCCGTAAGCAGGTGTGGCGGCGATACGGACCAGACGGACGCTTGGCCGGAGATACTCTTTCCATCGAGTCTGACTCGCATCCGGGCGAGCAACTGATTGAACCCATCATGAAAGATGGACTCCGCCTCCGCCCTGCTCCGACACTGGCCGAGATCCGCGCGCAGGCCAAAAATGATCTGGAACACCTGCCTGAGCCCTTGCGCGAACTCGAACCGGACATGACCTATTCAGTTGAAGTGGCGGACACCCTGGTCAAACTTGCCGCCGAAGTCGATCGCCGTCTGGCACAAAGCGAAAGGATCGCCCTTTGACAGAAAGGTTCACGGCCGGCGAGCAGGATGTACTCCTGGTTGTCGACATCCAGAACGATTTTTGTCCGGGCGGTAGCCTGGCGGTGCCGCACGGTGACGAAGTCGTGCTTGTGATCAACGCGCTGGCAGCAAAGTTTGCCCATGTTGTGCTGACGCAGGACTGGCATCCGCGCGGGCATTTGTCGTTTGCGTCTTCGCACGCCGACACGCAGCCGTTTCAAACGATCGAAGTCGCCTACGGCACGCAGATCTTGTGGCCGGATCACTGTGTCCAGGGGACTGTCGGTGCTGCCTTTCGCAACGACTTGCATATTCCCCATGCTGAATTGGTGTTGCGCAAGGGTTATCACCGTAACATCGATTCCTATTCGGCATTCTATGAAAACGATCGCAAGACCGCGACGGGGCTGGTCGGTTATTTGCGTGAACGCGATTTCAGCCGGGTTTTTCTAGCGGGCCTCGCTTTCGACTTCTGCGTCCGTTACTCGGGCGAAGACGCGCGGCGCGAGGGCTTCGAGCCAGTCGTTTTTGAAGATGCTTGCCGCAGTATCGACGTCGACGGCTCGGCGGCTGCAACACGAGAACAATTCAAATCGCTTGGCATCCGTTGCGTTTCGGCCGAAACAATAAATAGCAGCAGCCCATGCGCTTATAAGGTCCAGGGGGTTGATATGCGTCAAAATTGAAGTCGGCCCGGCTTGGTATTTTTCGACCGCCTTTACTGCACGAATTTCAATGAGGCGCTCGAATGGATTCACCAATACCGCTCATTGCGGCATGGAGGCATCGATGAAAGTCGAATTGCGAATTACTAAGAATGGAGCCGAGCTCTACGCTGGCCTTCATAACATCAAAGACTCAGAAAGTTTTGGCAGAGCCTGTGCCGACGCATGGCAACAGGTGCAGCGGACGCAGTTGAATCGCGAAACGAGCATCGGAGCCGTATTGGAGCACGTAAATGACAGCGTCGTTGACCAATTGGACGGCGCGTCGATTAGTGTGACCAAGGTCTGATAAACAGCAGATCGGGCCCGCCTTTTTTAGTGGCGCTTTATAAGAAACCTCTATCACCCCTTGATGCAGATCAGCGGGCGCAGACGCGCAATGCGGCGCGCAAGCCCCGCATGCTCGGCGGCAGCAACAACAGCAGCGACGTCCTTGTAGGCGCCGGGCGCCTCCTCAGCGATACCGCGTGTCGATGGGCTTCGGATCAAAATACCTTGCGTCCGCAAATCGTCCTGGATCTTGCGCCCGCTCCATTGTTTGAGCGCGGCATGGCGGGACATCGCGCGGCCCGCACCGTGGCAGGCGGACGAGAATGCCTTCTGCTCGGCCGAGGCCTCGCCGGCCAGAATATATGAGCCAGTGCCCATGCTGCCGCCGATCAGCACCGGCTGGCCGGCCGACCGCAGAGTCACCGGCAGGCTTTCGTGGCCGGGACCGAAGGCGCGCGTTGCGCCCTTGCGGTGAACAAACAGCTGGCGGCGCTTGCCATCGACCATATGCGGCTCAACCTTGCAGGTATTGTGCGAAACATCGAACAGCAGGCTCAAACTCTGACCGGGGAAGAAATGCGCGAAGATTCGCTTCGCGAAGTGGCCAAGAATTTCACGGTTTGCGAGTGCGCAATTGATTGCGGCTCGCATCGCGCCGAGATAGCGTTGCCCGACGTCCGATTTGATTGGCGCGCACGCGAGCTCGCGGTCAGGAAGCGAGATGCCTGACGCCGACGCGGCGATCACCATGTCGCGTAAGTATTCCGATCCGATTTGATGGCCGAGTCCACGCGAGCCGCAATGAATGGTCACAACGACGTCGTTCTCGGCCAGTCCGTAAATTCCAGCGACTTTGGCATCGAAAATCTCGGCAACCGCTTGGACCTCAAGATAATGATTGCCGGAGCCGAGCGTACCCATCTCGCGGCGCTGGCGTTCCCTCGCACGTTCCGAAACCCATTCGGGCATGGCGCCGGTCATCGTGCCGTTCTCCTCGATCCGCTCAAGATCGCGGGTTTCGCCCCAGCCGCACGCGATCGCCCAGCGCGCACCGCCGGACAGCATGGCATCCATCTCCACAGTATCGAGGGTGATCGCCCCGGTGCTGCCTACGCCTGCCGGAATCTGACGAAACATCGAGTCCGCCAGTGCCTTCTGAACAGGCAGGATGTCTGCCACTTTGAGTCCGCTGAGCATGGTGCGCACGCCACAGGAAATATCAAAGCCAACCCCACCAGCCGACACCACGCCGCCCTGATCCGCATCAAAGGCCGCAACGCCGCCGATCGGAAAGCCGTAACCCCAATGCGCATCAGGCATCGCATACGATGCCTGCACGATGCCAGGCAGCATCGCAACGTTGGCTGCCTGCTCGTAGACCTTGTCGTCCATGTCGCGGATGAGATTTTCGTCGGCATAGATGATCGCCGGAACGCGCATTGCGCCCTGGGGCTCAATGCGCCAGGCTGTTTCATCGACGCGGGTGAGTCGCGCGAGATCCAAGGCTGCGTTTCCTTACACGTCCACGATGCAAGCCGCCGACCAGGTACCGTCCCCATCGGCGGCGACCCTTAACGCCGTAAATGTTGCGCCCTTCGGCTCACAGGCTGGTGCGTGGCGCGCGATGTCGACCGGCTCGCCCCACAGCGTCCCCGTGAGCCGCGTTCCATCTATCGTCACCGCGAAACGCGAGAACAGCATCTTGCGCACAGCCATCTCGTAAATAATGGCGTTGAGCCATTCGACAAATAAAATTTCGAGGTCTGGTGCTGTACATGACACTTCTACTCGAAGATTTGGCTCGATTGCAGCATGGGTAATGACCGCAGTCAGCGCCTGCGCCGCCTGCTCAAATGCCTCTGCCACAGTCTTGCCAAATCCGCGTATGCCGACATCGGCAGCATGCGGGAAATGCTCCCATTTTGCCTTTTTCAAAGTCGAGGCGAGCTCGCTCATGGGCGTAGTATCTGCATTTGTGCTTCAAGCCGCCTGCAGCGCTTGCCGTTTCAACAGCTTACGAAGGCCGGCCAACGACCGCGTGTTGATTACGTCATCGGATGTAAGCCATGCGCGCCTTGCCTGATCGATGCCGAAACGCATGTACTGAAACGCGTTCACCGAATGCGCGTCGGTTGAAACCGCAAACTTCACGCCTTTGCTCTTCGCCATGTGAGCGTGGACGTCATTCAAGTCCAGTCGGTCCGGCTCGGCATTGATTTCGAGACAGCAATTCAGATCACGCGCTGCGGAAGTCAGCCGGTCCATATCGATCTCATAAGGCTCACGCTCGCCAATGAGACGGCCAGTTGGATGGCCGATAATTAGAACATGAGGGTTCTGCATCGCGCGAACCATGCGCTCGGTCTGTGCCTCGCGCGGCAAATCGAAGAATGAGTGTACCGAGGCCACGACCACATCCAACTTTGTTAACGTCGAGTCCGGCAGGTCTAGGCGGCCGTCTTTCAGGATGTCGACCTCGATGCCCTTGAGGATAGTGAAGTCCCTCAACTTGTCATTCAACTTGTCAATCTCGCGAATCTGCTGCACGACTTTCGCCGGATCGAGTCCGTGCAACATGGCTACCCGTCGGCTATGGTCGGTGAGAGCCAAATATTCATAGCCGCATGCCTGCGCCGCCAGCACCATCTCTTTTATTGGAGCGGTACCATCGGTCCAGTCTGAGTGAACGTGCAGATCGCCGCGGATATCTTTTACCGTCACCAACTGCGGAAGCTCCTTGGATTGAGCGACTGCGATCTCGCCTCGGTCCTCGCGCAATTCCGGTGGGATGTAGGTGAGGCCGAGTTTCTCGTAGACCTCTTCCTCGGTTGCTCCGGCGATACGCCGCTTACCCGAAAACAGCCCGTATTCGTTCAGCTTCCACTTGTGCCTGTTCGCGATGCCGCGGAGCGCGATGTTGTGCGACTTGGAGCCAGTGAAATATAAAAGCGCCGCACCATAGCTTTGCTCGGGCACTACGCGTACGTCGACTTGAATGCCGGAGCGCAAAACCACAGTCGTGCGCGTATCTCCATGGGCGAGTACCTCGGTGACATTCTCATAAGCAACCAATCTATCCCCGACAGCGGCGTCATGCTTAGCAGTGACGAGAACATCAAGATCGCCCACCGTGTCGCGCCGGCGGCGATAACTGCCGGCCACTACCACGCGGCCACAGTCGCGAAGGTACGCGACTAGCGCCAGGGCTTCGGCTTCCGCCGTCGCTAGCTTGAAACGTCTGGCTTTCGCTGGTTTTTTGAGCGCCTCTGCGAGTTTCCTCTCGGTTACGGCGCCAAAGCCACGCAGCTTGTGAATGCGGCCGGATTCGATCGTCCGCCGGAGGTCGTCAAGCGTGCGTACTTTCAATTTGTCGTAGAGCAATTTGATGCGTTTCGGTCCAAGGCCGGGCAACGCCGCCATCTCACCCAGCTCTCCAGGCAGTTTTTTCTTCAACGTCTCGAGCAGCTCAAAACGACCTGTTTTCACGATGTCCGCGATCTTGCCGGCCAGGTCCTTACCGATGCCTGGTAGCTCGGAAAGGTCGGTTTCCGCCGTCAGCATACTACGCACACTTTGCGGCAACCCCTCAATGGTGCGTGCGGCGCGGCGGTAGGCGCGAACGCGAAACTGGTTCTCGCCCTTGAACTCCAGCAGATCGGCGGTCTGATCGAACATCGCCGCAATTTCGGCGTTCTGCACCGGCATGGGCTAGCGTCTTTCGATCGAGTGCGAAATCTAAAAGATAAACTGGCAAATTTGATCCAATCAAGCCTGTCAGTACATTGACGCAAATCAAACACAACAAGTTTTTACTCTGGCTGACCTCTCGGGCAGCGGCCACAGCTAAACCATCAATGCCGAGAGATGGCTCACCGAAATTTGAGATGAGAAAACACACCGAAATGATCGGATGCAAACTCAAGTCCTTTTTTTCCGTCAAAAACGACGAAACAATCTTTAGGCACCAGATCGCGGCTCACAAAAATGTAGTCAATCCTTTCGCCGACAGTCCACGATCGCTCGACGTATCGATTTCGCGGCGAATAGGTAAATCCCAGATTGTTCGGATGGCATTCGGCAAAAGCATCACGAAATTGTTCGTCGCTATTCAAGACCGCGCGAACCGATGGTGAGTCCGCAACATCATTAAAATCGCCGCAAAGTATTTTCGCGAACCCTCTTGGTGTCGGATAACGCCGCTTGATTATGGCCAGCAGCGCCTCAGCCTGTTTTCTTCGCCCTTCGATCATTTCCGGCGGATAGGCGAGATGAGTATTAATCACCAATAACGGCCGGCCTTCGACCCGGAATTCCGCCAGTATAACGCGCCGTGGCGCAGCTTCCGGGAATCGCGGTAATGCGGCGCTATTTAATCGGACGACCGGCTGCGAGCATAAAATGGCCAGGCTGCCTTTTTCCACGTGGTGCGCGAGCCCGCACATTTCGGCGACTAGCTCGGCTTGGCTGTGTCCGGATTTCGGATCGCGAGAGACTTCCTGCAGGCAAATAATGTCAGGGCGCAATTTCTTGAGCCCGGCTGCGAGAGCGCGATAGCGCGGCTCAAGCGGCTCGTTGATATTCCACATATTTAGAGTCAATACGCCAAAGGTCATGCTGTCGTGCCAACTGGAAGGCCTGTCACCGAAAAATAGGCTCCGCCTTATAGCTTACAAAAGTTAGCCGGTCGTGACGCAATGACAGTCCTTGACGATGTGAGGAAACGTCGCCTTCATTGGGCGTGTGGATGACGGGGGAACGCAGGGGCTCAGGGCAATGCGCCGCATCATCGTCGCTACCGATGGCTCGCCTGGCGCAAATCGCGCGATCGACATGGCCGCAATGCTCGCGAAGACCAGCGGCGCCGATCTTATCATCCTGACGATCGGCGGAAACATTACGGGGGCACAGCTCAGGGAGCTGGCAGACGCCGCCGGCGATCTCAGCAAGACACTTGAGGCGGCAGCCAAAAAGATTCTTGGCCAGGCCCGAAAGCGCGCGCTTCGCATTGGTGTTCGCACCATCAGGCTGCAAACCGGATGGGGCGACCCGGCAGAAACTATAATTGATGCAGTGCGGCGCGAAAAAGCTGACATGCTGGTTGTCGGGCGGCGTGGGCGCAGCCGGCTGTCCGGCCTCCTCCTCGGCAGCGTCTCGCAAAAGCTGGCGAGCTTGGCACCCTGCACCGTTGTGGTAGTTCCTTAGTCACATTGAAACCACTTGTACGGATCAGGTGACCGCCTAGTATTCGCGCGGTCCATCTATAGAACATGCGCCCCTTTCACCAGATCTCTTTGATTCTCGACCAGAAGCGCCTCTTGGCGCGTTTCTGGCAATCCGCCTCGCAATCTTGGCGAACCCAGCAGCCGTGGGTCGCGGCGCTGGGCAGCTTCCTCATCGTCGTCGTACTGCTGCAATTATTGCTGCAAGTCGCGCTCAATCTGTGGAATCGGCACTTCTTTGATGCGCTCGAACGCAAGGACGCAGCCGCGGTTTGGGCACAAGCGCGATTGTTCGTGCCGCTTGCCGCCGCGAGTATTTTTCTCGCCGCCACTTCGGTGTGGGGCCGCATGACCGCGCAGCGCGGCTGGCGGGAGGCATTGACACGCCACGTTATCGAGAGATGGCTCGAGAAAGACCGCTTCCGCCACCTCAATCATCATCTGACCAAAGGGACCGAAAATCCGGAATATCGCATCTCGGTTGACGTACGAATTGCGACCGACGCGCCGATAGATTTGGCGCTTGCGTTTTTTTCGTCGATCGTGACCGCGATTACATTTTTCGGGGTGCTGTGGGAGATAGGTGGCAGCATCGACATTCCCGCTTTCGGGCTTACGATGACAATCCCCGGCTATTTAGTCTTTGGCGTCATCATTTATTCCGGAATGGTGTCCGGCCTCATGATCTTCTTTGGCCATCACCTGACCAGCGTCATCGAGCGCACCAATCAGGCCGAGGCTGAGTTTCGTGCTGCGGTGGATGCATTTCGGCAGGAAGCCGAACTGGGGAATGTAAAACCAATCGACGGAAGCAAGCGGCAGGCCCTGCAGCTTAAACTCCAAGCTGTCCTCCTGTGGTGGCGCGAATTCTGCTGGCAACTTGTTCGCACCACGTTGGTCTCGCATGGAAATTTTCTCTTCGCGCCGGTAGTTGCCTGGATCCTGTGCGCTCCGAAATACCTCAGCGGAGCTATGTCACTTGGCGAGCTCACGCAATCGGCGGCGGCATTCGTTGTCGTACAGGGCGCGTTCAACTGGGTCGTCGACAATTATCAGCGTCTGGCCGATTGGCGGTCCTCGGCCCACCGCGTTGCAACTTTGCTGCTCGCGCTCGACGAGCTCGAAGCGAAAGAGCGGACGGAAAGCCCGGCAGCCGCAAAATCGTAATTCCAAATGGATTTAAGAAATCCACGCGCGCTGCGCGGCAAACGACCGCAGGCCGACGAAGGCTGGGTCAGCATGCAGAATCAGGTAGACGGGGATCCCCGCCACATAGGGGCTTATCCTTCCCTTCGCCTCAAATCGCGCACGAAACTGTGAGCGAGGCAGGTAATCGCGCAGGTGAAGCGCGATGCCGCCGGCAACATAGACCCCGCCTTGCGCGCCGATGCCAAGCGCCAGGTTGCCGGCGACTTCGCCCAGCATCGCGCAAAATGTGTCGATCGCGGCGCGGCTCGCCGCGCAATGTCCCGCCAATCCGGCTCGTGTGATTTCCGCTGCGCTGCGTTCCGGCACGCTCAGCGAATCGAGTGACGCAATCGCGCGGTAAAGATTTTCCAGACCATGCCCGGATAAGACCCGCTCCGCCGACACGTGCCCGAAGTGCTGCCTCAACTTTTCGATGATCGCATCCTCGCGCGCCGAGCCGCTCGGCATCGTGCTATGCCCGCCTTCAGTTCGTAACACAAACCCTCCCTGCTCGTGTGGCACGTAGGCGGCCACGCCGAAACCGGTGCCCGGACCAAGCGTCAGCATTGGGGCGTTCGTCTTCGCTTCAAGTCCGCCGAGTTTATGGAGGTCTTTCGACGTAAAATACGGCAGCGACCACGCAATCGCCTCGAAGTCATTGACGATTTGGACATCGGTGAACCCGAAACGGGCGCGCAACTCATGGGCGTCGACAATCCATGGGTTATTGGTGAGCGCGCAACGCTCGCCTTCGACCACTCCCGCCACCCCGAAGAGCGCGTGACGGATCGCGCCGCGGTCCTTTTGATGCGACATGAATATCGCCAGCGCATCCACGAAATGCTTGTAATCGGCGACAGCCATGTGCTCGACACGGCCCAGCGCGGCATCCGTGAGCAGGGCAAAGCGTACATTGGTGCCGCCGACATCCGCCAGCACGATACTGGCCAATTTGTCAGTTCCTGCCATTGGCCCGACGGTCATCTGTTGCGCGCCGCCTTGATAAGGTCGCGGTACCATTCAAACGAGGCCTTGGGAATGCGCCGCTGCGTCGAATAGTCAATATAGGTGAGGCCGAAGCGCACACTGTAGCCCAAGTCCCATTCAAAATTGTCGAGCA
>DASSLE010000528.1:0-7036 GCA_035689725.1 Pseudolabrys sp. | reverse complement strand
GCTGGCGAGATGAGCGCCGATGAGGCTCGTCAGTTCGTCATCGGCAAAATGTTCAACTACACTTGTTTCGAAGGCTCCCGCGGGCAGGGCCGCATCAATTCCGACGGCTCAGTCGCTGGCTCCATTCAATTCCAGGGGTCGGGCCCGGTGCGCTACGCGCAGCTGCCAGCCAACACACTGCAAGTGAGAGGCGAGTCTGTTTGCGCCTCCCTGCGTGGCCTGCCGCTCCAACCTTGCTTCAACCTCGAGCGCACCAGCGACACCACTTTCCGCGGGTCAATTTCAGGATTGGGCTTCGCCTCCTGCGAATTTACCCGGCACGGCGGGCGGACGATCGTGGCCCATAGCGTGCACCGTTCGAACAGCGCGCAGCCGCTGGGCTTGCGTCCATCGCTCACTGCCGACAATAACTGACCCTCATCCCTTCGCCGGGAAGATCATGCACGTCGTGGTGGCGTGCGCATAAATCTTGCCCGCGCGATCCTTGAGATCGCCCTCTGAGGTCGCGACCGTTCGTCCCCGATGAACGATGCGTCCTTCCGCACGCACCGGCCCGGTGTCCTTGGTGATGGAGCGTACCAGATTGAACTTGAGCTCGAGCGTCGTCCAGGCATCGCCCTTGGCGATGGTGGAAAAAATCGCGCAACCGAGTGCGGAATCCAGCAGCGTAGCGGCGAAGCCGCCATGCACAGTGCCGATCGGGTTGTAGTGGCGAAATTCCGGCACGCCCTCAAACACCGCACGGCCTTGTTCGACCTCGACCAGATGGAAGCCGAGCAGCTCGCTGATCGGCGGATTCGGCACCGTGCCGTCGATGATGCCTTTGAGGAAACCAAGGCCATCGTAGGATTTGAGAACATCCGGCGTGACGACGCCGTATTTCTTGCTGCTCACAATGCCCCCGTCTTCCAATTGTGGCCGGGCCCGATCCGGCAATCCATTCACTTTGTCGGGGAAGATCGCTGGGTCAAGCCCGTGCATGACGAATGGAAACTCTCACGCGATATCTAGCCGGAACGGGTCGCCTTCGGTCGCCGCGTTACCAAGACCGATGGCATCGATCGCCCGCATCATGCGGCCGTCCCGCTTGAGTAGGCGGTCGGCGATCGAGACGATCCGCGAATTCGGCTGTGCCGTGCGCGACGCCCGGCGAATGTCCCAGGCAATCTGCATCTCGTCACGCTGCGGGTTGAGCGCGCAGGCCGCCACATAGGCGCCGGCAGTTGAGCGGCTGATGCCGGCGAAGCAGTGCATCACCATCGGCGTTGTGCGATCCCAGGCGCTGACAAAGTCGATGAGGCGCTGCACGTGCTCATGCGCCGGTGCGGTGTAGCCGTCGATCGGCATGGTGATGTCATCGACCGCAAGCACCAGATGGTTCTCAGGCGCAATATGGGTCGGCCGCTGCACCCGGTCGACGAGCCGCAGCAGGGTGACGATATGGCGCGCTCCGGTCTCATCGACGGTCGCGTGCAGGCGCGCGAGTGAACAAACGTGGATCATGGAGCAACAATAGTTGATTCTTTTCTCATATCTATGACCTGGATCGAGCGATGAAAAGCCTCAGGCGCGGAGAAGTTTTTCGAAGCGTTCGCGGTAGCGCGCCTGTGCGGTCCCGGCCGTCCAGGGGCTGAGATAGTCACGCTCGAGCGCGGCAGAGAATTTCGGTGGTGGGCCGAAAAATTTCCGTGCCTCGTCATCGGCAAAACCGGCGAGACGTGTGGCCTCGAGATAGGCGGCACTGCGGTCGGCCGCCTTGATCAGATTTTGTAGGCTGTCGGGCAGCTTCGCCGGCAAGCCGAAGCGCAGATGGATGGCGGCGAGCAGCCGCTTCTCCACAGCCTTGTAACTGTCACCTATCACGGCCTTGAATGGCGAGATCATATCGCCGACGACGTATTCCGGCGCGTCATGGAGCAGCACGGCCAACCGGCCGTTGCGGTCGAGCCGCGGGATTTTCGCGCGCGCTAGCGTTTCGACAAGCAATGAGTGCTGCGCTACCGAGAAGATATGTCCGCCTTGAGTCTGGCCATTCCAGCGCGCGACTCGTGCGAGCCCATGCGCGATGTCTTCCACCTCCACGTCGAACGGGGAGGGATCGAGCAGGTCGAGGCGTCGCCCCGACAGCATGCGCTGCCACGCACGCGGAGCGGTTTTCGAACCTCGTGCCGTTTTTGCCGGCTTGGTCATCGCTTCCTGGCGAGCTTCGCGCAGGCTGCATGGCGATGGCACGTCACGAGATGATCATTGACCATGCCGACGGCCTGCATGAAAGCGTAGACGATGGTTGGCCCCACGAATTTAAAACCGCGTGCGATGAGCTCCTTTGATATTTTCTGCGAAAGCGCGGTTTCCGCCGGCACCTGCTTGGTGGTGCGAAAATTGTTGAGCTTCGGCTTGCCGTCGAGGTGATCCCAAAGCAGGTTTGAAAATCCCGGCCCGCTTTCCATGAGCTCAAGCCAGGCCCGTGCCGATGATACCGCGCCGTCGATCTTCGCGCGGTTGCGCACGATGCCGGCGTCTTTCATCAGCGACTCGATCTTGCGCTTCGGATAACGCGCGATTTTTTCCGGCGCGAAGCAATCGAATGCGCGGCGGAAATTCTCTCGCTTGCGCAAAATGGTGATCCACGAAAGCCCAGCCTGGAAGCCGTCGAGCACCAGCTTCTCAAAGAGCGCACGGTCGTCGAATTCCGGCACGCCCCATTCCTCGTCGTGATAGGCGACGTAGAGCGGATCCTGCTTCGGCCACGGACAGCGCGTCAGCCCGTCTAGATGAAGAACCGACTTGCTCATGTCCCCACTTTCGCTTCGCCCGGCCAGTCGAACGTCGCCCAGGCCGGTTTGACTGCGCGAATTGTAACGCCGCCGGCTTCGAGCGGAATGCCGGCGACGCGCGCGTCCTCGACCCGGTCGAGGCGCAGCAGTGCCAGGCCGCGGCCCTTGGCCGTCGAGCCGAGCATGCCCACCTGCTTGTCCCCTGCCGTCACGGGTAGGCCTCCTAACGGCGAAAATTCGTCATAAACGATCGGCACGACGCGGCTGCGCGCGCTGGCGCGATGCTCGACACGTGAGACCACTTCCTGCCCGACATAGCAGCCCTTGTCGAAGTCGATGCCATTGAGTTGATCCATGTCGGATTCATGCGGAAACGTATCGCCATACACAAAATCGAGGCCGCCACGCGGGATGCCGAGCGCGATACGATGAGCGTCGCAAGCTTCCGCATCGACCAGCGTAGCGCCGAGATCGGCGGCGACCTCCGCGGCAAGATGCGGTGGCAGCATGATGCGCGAGCCTAATTCAGGCAGTCGCGGGTCGGGATAGCTCAGGCCATATTCGCTGTCCGCGGTGCCGTTCCAGACCGCCATCACCGCAAGCACGTCCGATAGATCCTCGCAAATCACCTTGGCGCGCAGCTTGTAGAAATTAAGTTTTTCCATGAGCGCTGAGGCCAGCGCTCGCGGGCAATCGAGGAAAAAGCCGCCGCCATCCTCGGCCGGCGCCTCGGCGACGATGAAATCAACGATGATCTTGCCCTGTGGCGTAAGCAGCGCGGCGAAGCGCGGTTTGCCGGGTGCGACCTTGGCCATATCATTGGTTACGAGCCCGTTGAGGAAACGCCGGGCATCGTCGCCAATGACCTTGACCACGCCGCGATCGGGGAGAAGAGCTGCCTGCATGCAATTCCCTGGGGGCTCTCGCGATAGTCTCTTGCCAGAACTCGCTGCGGAACGTAAGCGCTGTCCGGCAAGCCTCAAGCCCGGTTAGACGCTTTCCAGCATGACCGACAATTACGATCTGATCCTCAAAGGCGGCACCGTGGTCAATCATGACGGCGAGGGTCTGCGTGATCTCGGCATTCGCGCCGGGCGCTTCGCGGCCATCGGCGATCTGTCGGGTGCTTCCGCCAGCGAGGTGGTCGATTGCCGGGGGCTGCACGTGTTGCCGGGCGTGATCGACACTCAGGTCCACTTTCGCGAACCGGGGCTCACCCACAAGGAAGACCTGGAAACCGGCTCGCTGTCGGCAGTCATGGGCGGCGTCACTGCCGTATTCGAGATGCCGAATACCGATCCGCTGACCGTGAGCGCCGAGGCCCTGGCCGATAAGGTCAAGCGCGGCCATCACCGCATGCATTGCGACTTTGCGTTTTTTGTCGGCGCGACCGCCGACAACACAAGACATCTCGCGACGCTGGAGCGGCTCCCCGGCTGCGCCGGAATCAAGGTGTTCATGGGTTCATCGACGGGCTCTCTGCTGGTTGCCGACGATGCCGGCTTGCGTGCTGTGCTGAAAGTAATCCGCCGTCGCGCATCGTTCCATGCCGAAGACGAGCCGCGGCTGAACGAGCGCAAGAACCTGCGCGTGGAGGGTGACCCGCGCTCGCACCTCGTCTGGCGCGACGACGTTGCTGCGCTCAAAGCCACCCAACGTCTCGTTACGATCGCGCATGAGACCGGGGCCCGCGTGCACGTATTGCATGTCTCGACCATGCAAGAGATTGAGTTCCTCGCTGGCCACAAAGATGTGGCGTCAGTCGAGACGACCCCGCACCATCTAACTTTGGAGGCGCCGGGCAGCTACGAGCGGCTCGGCACCCGCGTGCAGATGAATCCTCCGGTGCGCGATGCGGTGCATCGTGCCGAAATCTGGAACGGCATTAGGAACGCGGTCGTCGACGTGCTCGGCTCCGACCATGCGCCGCACACCCGCGAAGAAAAAGCCAAGACCTATCCTGCGAGTCCGTCGGGCATGACTGGCGTGCAGACGCTCGTTCCGATCATGCTCGACCATGTCAATGCAGGGCGGCTGTCACTGCTACGTTTTGTCGATCTCACCAGCGCGGGCCCGGCGCGTCTGTTTGGCATTGCCGCCAAGGGCCGCATCGCCGTCGGCTACGATGCTGACCTGACCGTGGTCGATCTCAAACGTCGAGAAACGATTACCGACAAATGGGTGGCCTCGCGGGCCGGCTGGACTCCCTATGACGGGGTGACCGTCACCGGATGGCCGGTGGGGACTTTAGTTCGAGGGCGCAAAGTTGTGTGGGAGGGCAGTCTCACCACGCCGGCACTAGGCGAGCGGGTGCGATTTCTGGAAACTTTGTCGAGTTAGAGCTTCTGGCGATTACTGTCGCGACTGGTCGAGCGAGAATTCGCCATTGCGGATCCGGGTGCTCAAGCCGTCGGTAAACGACGCGGCCGCCTCTTCGCCATAGGTGGTCACGAATTCGGCGAGTGCCGCGAACAGACAGGCTTGCGCCAGGCAATCGCCGTCGATGCCCTCGAGGCGCGCTTCTGCCCAGGCTTCCTGGAGGTAACCCAGCGCCACCAACTTTTGCTCGCGGTCGGAAATCGGCTCGCGCGCGTGCATCGAACTCTTAGCTATCGTCATTGTCGCTTACGTCCCCGGGCGCCCAAGACGGACGCCAATCTCACGTCCCAAATTGAACGTTAGCACGGGGATCGCGGCCCAATAGGCTACAATAAAGAAAAGGTTAATTACGGCGCTAATTGGCGTATCGCGCCGTGATTTCGCGAGCAATTTTTGCGCCTTCGTCGAGATACCTTCGAATTGCGAGGTCTGCGGCGGGAGTGCAAGTCCGGTACGTTTGCTGGAAGCCGCGATAACCGCGATTGAAGTTCGCCACGATCTTGCGGCGGCGCTCGCCGCTTGGCGCTTCGGCGTCGATCAGCGCCTGCATCTCATTGCGCCACTTCTGTCCCTCGTTGGCACCGCAGATGGCGCGCAAATAGTGCAGCGCGCCCAGGATTTCTCCGAGCCGCGCCAGGTCGTCGTCAAATGGTGCCGGCGTCTCGCTTTGCGCGTGCGCCGGCAGCCCAAGGCAAAACAGGATCGAACCGATGGTGAGAAGCTTTTTCACGCGTTTCGCTCAAGGTCTCCGTGCGGATGATATGCGCTGACCTGACGGCAATCGCAAGGCACGCCTATTAGCCCGTCCGCAGCAGAGCTGTCGCGGCGGCTGCGACGATTTCGGCCAGGCCTTCGGTGGTGCGGTAGGCACCGAGCTCCAACGGATCGACCCAACGCGCATCGTCCAGCTCGTCGTTGAGAATCGGCTCACCTGCAAGCCAGCGTGCGGCAAAACATAAAATGACGAAGTGACGCTCGATCCGCCCCTGCGCATCGCGGGCAATGACCTCACGATGTCCGGCAAGCGCGACCGGCTCGACTGAGAGGGACGTCTCCTCGCGCACTTCGCGGATGACCGCATCGGTGAGCGTTTCTCCGAGTTCGACGGCGCCGCCGGGCAGAGTATAGAGGTTGAGCGCTGGGCGTCGGGCGCGGCGAACCACCAGTACCTTGCCACCGCGGATGATGGCGGCGCTGACTGCCAGGTAGGGACGCTGTGGGTAGGTTCGCTCGTCGGTCACGCGATCTATCGTTTCATCAATCCATCGACGACTGCCTGCGGTTCAGGCACGCGACTGACGTCGGCTTCGCCGTTGATGACCGCGTCGGCACGCGCGATCAGCGGCTTCAACCAGCCGGTGGCATTTTCTGCCAGTGCCACGATTGTCTCAAGCCGCAGATCGCTGGCCATCGCTGCCCGGATTGCCTCTAACACGACAGACATTGTGACGGCCAGCCTGTCGAAGTTACTACGGACGTTCGGATCGGCAGTGTCGTAGGCTGCGATTGCCAGGTCACGGGTCTTGAATGTCCGCTTTCGGGGCAAGAGCGGACATCGCACGGTCTTGTCGCTAAGTCCGCTAATGACCCATCTCGGACATTAGCCGGCCACTCAACGACACTTCTCACCCATGCAGGCTGCCTCACGCCGCGAAGCCCCACCCTCAATGCCCGAGCGAGTAGAGCGAATGCCGAGACGAACTGCAACAACAGCAAACTATGCGCGGTTGCATAGCCGTCGCGACCTCTATCTTTCGCGGCTTCGCCAATGTGGGTTTGCGCTAGATCAACGCAGCTGCCGCCTATTCGATCACGTCATCCGCAAGAGCAAGTATTTTTGGCGGAATTTTAAGAGCAAATGTCTTGGCCGTTATCAGGTT
>DASSLE010000527.1:0-3542 GCA_035689725.1 Pseudolabrys sp. | reverse complement strand
AAAACGGCGAGACAAGCCGACCTGCGGCGATGTCATCTTCGACGTAGGGGCGTAATCCCAACGCTACACCAACACCGTCGATCGCCGCCTGGAGCGCCATTGCGTATGTGTCAAATCGCGGACCGAGCGTGGCATCAGTTGTTTTATCGTCCGCGGCCGCTAACCAAGTTCGCCATTCGTCAGGTGAATGCTGAACATGAAGCAAAGTCGCTTTATTTAAGTCAGATGGATGCGCGAGTTGATGCGCAACCGCGGGCGCGCACACGGGAAACAGATCGGCTGAGAACAACAGTTCTGCCTCGCAATCCGGCCAGTCGCCGTTGCCAAGCTGTATCCCGCAAGTCCAATCGTCCTTGAAGGGATTAGTAGCGCCCCCTGTTGCAAGCCGAACTTCTATCTCTGGATGCTGCTGGTAGAATTTCACCAAGCGAGGAATTAGCCAGCGAACTGCAAATGAAGGTCCGACGCCGAGAGTCAAGACAGGCGCGGTCCGGATTGCAGACACGCGTTCGGTAATACCCGCAATCGCATCAAACGCTGCAGTTATGCCCGGCTGCAGTGCCTTGCCTTGCGACGTGAGGATGAGACCGTTCGGCAGGCGTTCAAAGAGTCTGAACCCCAGGCGTTCTTCGAGCAGCCGCACCATGCGGCTCACGGCCGCTTGCGTCACATGCAATTCTTCTCCGGCCGCCGAAAAGCTGCCGTGACGAGCGGCCGCTTCGAAAGCGCGTAAACCGTTGAGCGATGGCAGCCGGCGCATCAGATCAGCCCAATTTTTCCTTGGTCTGAGGCGGAAATAAACGCGTTTGCACAATGGTTGTCAAACATTCACGTAGGGCTCAACCGAAAACTGAAGGCATGACCCATGAACGTCGCTTTAAGAGCCATTCCGTCGACCGCGCCCATTCAGGGACAATTATGGAGCGCCGGCGCTGCCGACTGGTCGATGCTGCAGGAGCCACCGCACGGGCCACTCTGGCACGCGATGCTCGAGTCAGCCGGGGCCAAGGTCGCCACGGCAAAGTAACGAACAAGATTTTAGCGACCGGTTGCGGATATGCCGCAGCCAGTAATTCCTTCGACGGCAGATTCCTATGAGCCCGTTTCTGATATTCGTCCTGTGCATTGCCATGCTCGGCACATCGTTCTTGTCCGGCGTCTTCGGCATGGCGGGTGGCATGATCCTGATCGGTATCCTGCTCACGCTCATGACGGTACCCGATGCCATGATGTTGCATGGCGTCACGCAGATGGCCTCGAACGGGTGGCGGGGGTTCTTGTGGATCAAGCACGTGCGTTGGCATGCGGTGATTTCATACGTCGTCGGCTGCGCGATCGCTCTGTTGCTGTGGTCATTGACCCGCTATGTGCCGAGCAAGCCGATTGCATTGCTTCTACTCGGTTTAACGCCTTTCATGGTTCGTTTGGCGCCACAAAGCTATCAGTCTAATCCCGAGAGCGTGCGACAGGGTATGGTCTATGGCGCGGCCTGCATGACGCTAATTTTGCTCACCGGCGTCGCAGGTCCGCTGGTGGACACGTTCTTTCTTGGCGGCAGGCTCGACCGGCGCGAGATCGTCGCCACCAAGGCGATATGCCAGATCTTCGGGCACGCTGCGAAGCTTCTCTATTTCGGCGCGCTGATCGATCAGGCCGCCTCAATCAATCCAGTCGCCGTCGCCCTAGCAGTCGTCTGTTCAATGACCGGAACTACTCTCGCCGCGAAGGTACTGCTCGCCATGACTGATCAGCAATATCGCTCATGGACCAATCGGATTATCACGGGAATTGCTGGATACTACGTTGCCCACGGGACGATTCTGACCGTCCTGACCAAGGTGTCTGCCCAGTAAATCTGGACAATCTGTCGATGCCCGCTTTCGGGCCGTCGGCATAAAGACTTCAAAGTCTCATCGATGCAACATAGCTGCAACCGCGTAGGTAGGCGGTCCCCCCTGATAATTTAGGATGCATTATTCTTGGTATTCACATCATCCCAAGTAGCCGCGGCAAGAACAGCGTCAGACCGGGCCAATAGGTCACGATCACCAGGAATACCAGCATGGTCAGCAGCCACGGTAAGACGGCGACAGCCAAATCGGTAATGCGCATGCCGGCGATCATCGAAGCAACGTAAAGATTGAGGCCAACCGGCGGGTGGCACAGGCCGACCTCCATATTGACGTCGATCACGATGCCGAAGTGGACCAGATCGATACCGAGTCTCTTCGCGGCTGGAGCCAGGATCGGCGCCATGATCAGGATGATCGAAGTCGGCTCCATGAAATTGCCGGCCATTAGCAGCAACACGTTGACCAGCAGAAGGAACCCAAACCACCCAAGATCCTGAGCCAGGATCCAGTCGGCAAGTGCAGAAGGAATATTCTCATTGCTGAGGACGAACGAAAACAAAACAGCGTTGGTGACAATATACAGAAGCATCGCGCTCGTGTTCGCGGCCCTCAGCAACACCCGCGGCACATCTTTGATCTTCAGAGCCTTGTACACGTAGACCGATACGAAGAATGAATAGACGGCTGCCATCGCGGCGGCTTCTGTCGCGGTGAACAAGCCGCTGTAAATTCCACCGATGATGATGACGACAAGCATCAGACCCCAGGCGCTTTCCCGGAATGCGTGCCAGCTCTCAATCCAGGTCGCTTTGTTCATTCGCGGATAATTACGCCGCCTGGCGAGAAACCAGGTCACCGCGCAAAGCATGGCCGTCAGCAGAGAGCCGGGCAGCAGCCCAGCGACAAATAGTGCGCCGATCGATGTATTCGTGGAGATCGCGTAAATGATCTTCGGGATAGACGGCAGCATCAAAATGCCGAGTGATCCGGCAACCGTTATAATACCGGCGCCAAATCGCATCGGATAGCCGTGTCTCACCATCTCGGGCAGTACAATCGCCCCGATGGCAGCGACAGTTGCGACGCTTGATCCGCAAACTAGGGCAAACATGGAGCATGCCACGATTCCGGCGAGCCCCAGTCCGCCGTGCCAATGGCCGATGATGGAGGTAGCGAAGTCGATCATTCTCCGCGCGACGCCGCCATGCGTCAGGAAGTTGCCGGCCAGGATGAAGAAGGGGATTGCCATAATCTCGAAACTTTCAATGCCGGTGAACAGCTTCATCGACACCGCTTCAATCGGGACCTCTGTCAGCGTGAATAAGAACGTGAGCACGGTGAGGCCAAGCGCGATTGAAACTGGTATACCGGTCAGCATCAGCGCGATCAGCAGTGCGAAGATCGTGGCCGCGCGCAGGGCTTGCGGCAGCACGATGATGCCAGCCTTCTCGCCAAGGCAGACCGTCAGAATTAATATCGGCGCCAGAATCAGGATCAGTCCCAGCGGGCTTGACTTGCGACTGGCGACCTCCGCGGGAGTCGCCGGCCCCGGGTGCAGCGCCGGGACATTCGTCTCGATGCCCTCGACATGTGTCTCATCATGATGCGGAATCTTGTCGGTCCAATAATAGAACCACGCAACCTGCAGGAAGCGGAAGCACATCAGGCCTGAGCCGAGCGGGATCGCGA
>DASSLE010000526.1:0-2221 GCA_035689725.1 Pseudolabrys sp. | reverse complement strand
CCTCGCGCTTGCGCTGCTGTTTGTAATCGGAGTGACCTCGATGTGCGCGGCCAAGACTTTTGTCTATGTGTCGAACGCGCAGGACGGCAATATCGACACCTACAGCATGGACACGAGCACCGGCGCGCTGACGCCGATCGGCAAAGCCGAGGCCGCCAAGCTGGTCATGCCGATGACGGTGAGCCCGAACAAAAAGTACCTCTATGCCGTCATCCGCTCCGACCAATTCGAGCAAGCACATTCCATTCGACTGGATCGGTCCGTAATGGCGCACGCCTGTTCTTGCAACTGGTAACGAATGCAAATGCTCGGATGTCCGCTTCTGGCACTTAGCGGATAATCCGACCGCGCCCGCGTTTGTCCGCCATTGGGGTAACAGCGGACCCGGGACGAACTTCTATTCGACTCTATTGTGGATTCATTGCGGCGATAGCCGTGGTTGCATTATAGGGCGCAGGTACGCTAACGCGGCATGAATATGTGCCGTCGTCGCGATCGTGGGCGGTAGCAACACTTATGAGGTTGTTATGCCCATCTACCAACTTGAAGAAATTCCAGAGGAATTTGTCACGCCAAAGCATTCCACGGCCTACGGCCGTTTGATCACTGGCACGCAGGTCGAAGTCGGATTGCTCCGATACAAAGCTGGTGAAGGAGCGAAGCAACATGCCCATCCTCATGAGCAGGTTCTCCTCGTTTTGAGCGGAAAGTGCCGTCTCACGCACCGGCATGGCAGCGCTTATTCCTCCCAATACTCTGCACGCGCTAGAAGTCTTGGAAGATGCTGAAGTCGTCAGTTGTAAGGGTGTGATAGGTGGCGTTGGTCATAGAATCTAGTGTCGGCTGACGAGTTGATTGAATAGCAGGCCTATGTCGCCTTTGGCACAAAGCAGACATTCGAGTGACGCTAACCAATGTCCGCTATTGGCGCTGCAGGTGAAGTAGCTCTACTGCGCCACGTCGATCTTTACAGCGGTGGTGATGGTCTGCCAGTGCTTAATTTCGCCGTCGAGCCAGGTTTTCGCATCGGCAAGCGACTTGTTTGGCACGACATTGAAGTTCTGCTTGTTGAGCTTCTCGATCGCCTCGGGCGAATTCAGAGCTTTATTCACCGCCGCGAATAGTGCTTCCAGCACCGGCTTTGGCGTTGCCGCAGGCGCGAACAGGCCATTCCAAGCCACCGTGCCGACGTCAGGATATCCGACCTCCTTCATGGTCGGAATGTCGGGATACTCTTTGAGCCGCGTGTGATTGACCACGGCCAATGCACGGAATTTTCCGGCTTGTACCTGTCCCGCGGTTGAAGCCACATTGAGAAATGCGGCCTGCACGTCGCCGCGCAGCATGTCCTGGATCACACCGGCTGCACCGTTCTTGTTCGGCAGGCCCACCAGATCGAGGTCGCCCGCGCGTTTGGCGAAATAAGCCATATCATAGTGCGGATAAGAGCCGATGCCGACGGTACCGTAGCGAACCTTTCCGGGATTTTGCTTGGCGTAGGCAATAAGCTCGGGGACTGACTTGACCGAAAAATCGTTCGCTGTGGTGATCAGCAGGAAGGCCGGCACGTCGATCAGGTTGGTTACCGCCACGACACTTTGGGTATAGTCGAAATTCATCTTTTTGGCGTAGATGATCGGTGTGATCGCGTTGGTCGAGACGTTGCCGATCATCAGCGTGTAGCCGTCGGGCGCTGCCTTCACCATTTCGTCAATCGCCAACATGCCGAAGGCGCCCGGTTTGTTGAGAACAACAAAGGGCTGCCCGGTGACTTTCTGAAACTCGTCGCCGACAATACGTGCGACGATGTCGGTAGCGCCTCCCGGCGCGTAAGGAACAACCACCTTAACCGGTCGGCTCGGATATTTGTCTTGCGCTATCGCCGTTCCTACGCTTAAAGCGAGGGCAGCAAACAGAACCGCGATCAAGCGTTTCATGTAATCCTCCTGAGAATTACGGCGCGCGGAAAATCTTCTTCGTTTCTGTTACGTATTGCTCAGGTGGCTTTGATGCCGTGCAGGCCGTGTGATGCGTCCTTGACAGTAAAGAAGACGACATCGCCATCCGCCGTCGCCTTGCCGGCATGCACCGTATTGGCGGGAATGTAGACGACCGAGCCGGGCCTCACATCGATTTCCTTCCCGCCAATATTGGCGCGGAAGGTTCCCTCCAGCACATAGATCCATTGCTCATTCGGATGCGAATGCGGCTCGGCGCCGGT
>DASSLE010000525.1:0-3815 GCA_035689725.1 Pseudolabrys sp. | reverse complement strand
GTCGACCAAGAGCTACCGCCCCGAAACCCGGCTGGTTCATGCCGGCACATTGCGCTCGCAATTCGGCGAGACGTCGGAGGCGTTATTCCTCACCCAAGGCTACGTCTATCCGACCGCCGAGGAGTGCGAAGCGCGCTTCTCTGGCAAGATCCCGGGTTACGTCTATTCGCGGTATTCCAACCCGACCATGAGCATGTTCGAGCAGCGCATGGCGGCGTTCGAAGGGGCGGAAGCTGCGCGATCGACTGCGACCGGCATGGCAGCCGTAACGACCGCGCTTATGGGCTTGGTAAGAGCCGGCGATAACGTGGTCGCCGCCAAGGCGCTGTTCGGTTCTTGCCGCTGGGTAATCGAGGAATGGCTGCCGCGCTTCGGGGTGACGTCGACGCTGGTCAATGGCACCGATCTCGATGCGTGGAAAAAGGCGGTCCAGAAAAATACCAAGGCATTCTTCCTGGAATCCCCAACCAATCCGACACTGGAAGTGATCGACATCGCCGCGGTCGCGGACATCGCGCACAACGCCGGCGCCAGGCTTGTCGTAGACAACGTGTTTGCCACGCCGCTCTATCAAAGCCCACTCACGCTCGGTGCCGACTGTGTCGTCTATTCGGCGACTAAACACATCGACGGTCAGGGCCGCGTCCTCGGTGGCATTATCCTGGGCTCCGAGAAGCTGATCCTCGACCATTATCATCAGGTTCTGCGGCAGACGGGCCCATCACTGTCTCCGTTCAATGCCTGGGTGCTGCTCAAGGGTCTAGAGACCCTTGCGGTGCGCGTGCAGCGACAGACCGACAATGCCGGCGCGGTCGCGAATGCGCTGGCCGGCCACAAGAAAATCGCGCGACTGATCTATCCTGGCCGGCCCGATCATCCGCAGGCCGATATTATTCGCAAGCAGATGCGTGCAGGCTCGACGCTCTGCTCATTCGAGGTCAAAGGTGGCAAGGAAGGTGCGTTCCGTTTCCTTAATGCTCTGCAGCTGATCAGCATTACCAACAATCTCGGTGATGCCAAGAGCCTGGTCACTCATCCGACCACAACCACGCATCAGCGGCTTACGCCTGAACAGCGCGCCGAGCTCGGCATTGGCGATGGACTGATCAGATTTTCAGCTGGCCTTGAACACCCGGACGACTTGACCGAGGATCTGCTCACGGCGTTGGATAAAGTCTGATGCGGTCAGGGAAAAAGATGTGGCCCGGCGGTCGCCGACATTATCGGCCGCTGCGCGGCCTCGGCGATGGCATTGCCGAGTCCCTTCGCCATGCAGGCATAACTCCAGTCGTTCATGTGCAGCCCGTCGGGCGACACGAACGTCTCGAATCCAAGATGATCGATTTCATGCCAGTGCCGCATCACATCGAACCGGCGGAATAGATCTACGTCTTCTTTCTTGGCGGTGCTCGAGATCAGCGCGACCATCTGCTCGGCTTCGGGTTTGGCGATCACCTTCGGCGCAAATTGCGGATCGATCAGCACGACATCGGCGCCGACGGCGCGAATCTTGGCAAGGCCGGCGCGGATCAACGCATCGTGGTCGGTCAACTGGTGATCGCGAATGACCGAATTGGTGCCGAGCTGCCATAACACCAAATCGGGCTTGGCTGCGACCACCGCGGAATCAAACCGCGCGAGCATGTCAGGGACTTCTTCGCCACCGACGCCGCGGTTGAGCATTTTGATCGACGATTTCGGGAAATGCCGCTTGAGCTCGATTGCGAGTCGGCTTGGATAATTCGTTGTCGGCGAACTCGCACCTGCTCCTGCTGTTGACGAGGAACCGATCGCCACGACCGTAACCGGTTCTCCCAACGTAAGTTTCTTTGCGAAGTGCGGGAGCGGATTGGCCAGACGGATCAGATCGAGTGGGGCATCGCAAATGGGGGCTGGTGTTTCGGCACGCGCGGGCAACGCCACTGCCAGCCCTGCGAGCAGCGCGGCGGCAGCAAACGATTTCTTCAACCGTTGTCCGGGTCCATCACTCCGCAAAGCGAATCCCCTCATTAGCGACTGCCGTTGGTCGGCGTTTCTTCAGGTTTGGCTGCCGCGATCACCATATCGGCCAGCAAGCGCCCTATGCAATCATGGACCCGCTCGGCGATGTCAAGTTTTTTCGTGGCCGAATCTAAATCGAACGTTCCGAGCTCGCCCCATAATTTCATGATGCTGAACCGATCGAATAACGGTACTCCCTGCTGCAACGCAACCCAGCGCATGTCTTCTGCATATGTCCCAAGGGCAATCATCGATTCGGTCCGTGGGCTATACTGGGCGTTGATTAAAACCACATCAGCGCCCGCGGAATGGGCAATATTTATACCCTTATCGAGGGCCTGGCTGAATTGATCTGGATCAACTGAAAGCATCGCGTCGACTGTTCCTGTCTGCCAAACCAGAAGTGCGGGCTTGGTAGCGCTCACCGCAGCCGGAAGCGCCTTAACCATCTCGGCAGCGGTTCGTTTCGCCTTGATGTCGGTTGTAACCTTCACCTCAACGCCGGGCAGTTGCTGAGCAAGCGCGTGCTGCAGCCGCGCCGGATAGGCATTTGCCGTACCGCTCGATCCTGGCAGTTGCGAAGAACCGGCGCCGACAACTAGCACGGTGAGGTACTTCGTGCTCAGCGCGCGCGTGACTTGAGGCAACCGGAAGTTCGAATCGACGAGGTTTTCGGCAATCCGGCATTCAGCCGGTTGCTCGGCCCATGCGGCGCCACTGCCCAGCATCAGCAACGCCAGCAGAAGCAAGCGTCTCGTCATACCTCGCCCCCCGCATAGCCCGGCCTCGCGGCGGGCGGGCGCGGTCCCCCGCTCCGTCGTTCGGCTTGTCTATACCATGAAATTAGCGCCGCAACCGCCACCATAATGGCGATGCCGAGAATACTGACGATCACCTGGGTAAGGACGCGATTGGACACCTCCGTAAATACGAAGTGTCCAGCGAAAGACAGAAAGACGCCGATACAGAATGTTTCCAGCGAATGCTGACCGCACACAATCGCCGGCCAGAAAATCCGCGACTTTAACGCCGGCCAGTCGCGCGGTACGAAGGCAACTGTTATCACGGCCAACGCCAGAAAATGCATGATGCGAAGCACGTCGAGATTGGTCTTGTCGATCGGATAGATCGCGTCACCGACGAATTTCGGCACGAACCCCGCGAGACGCGGAAAATACCAGGTCATCGCAATCGAGAACGCAAACAGCAGATAGGCAAAGGCCAGCCCGATGACCACCTTGGAATTTAACCAGCGCGACAGGTTTTGTGCGCCACCGAGCGCGCACCATGCGCCGAATACGAATAGCAATTGCCAGGCGAACGGATTGAACACCCAGGTGCCACTCGGATAGGCCGGGATGTTCCACTCGAAGAACCACATCAGTGCGTAGAGTGACGCCGACGAGATCAGAGCAATCGACGGCGCGCGCAGCAGCAGCCACAGCATCGGAGGGAACCACAGCAGCAACAAGATGTAGAGCGGCAATATGTCCATGTTCACCGGTTTGAACTTCAGCAACAGCGCCTGAAGGATGGTCACATCCGGATTTTTGAGGAAGTCGAGCACGCCCATTTCCTCGGTGTAGAGCGGATTGTCGAAGCTATTTGCGACGTATGCAATCTCGGCGAGGTAGATCGCAAGCAGGAACACATGCGCGATGTAGATTTGCCATGCGCGCTTGAGCACCCGCGCGGAGGAAACGATGAAACCGTGCTGCTGCATCGCACGGCCGTAGACAAAGGCTGCGGTATAGCCCGAGATAAAAACGAAAATCTCGGTCGCATCGCTGAAGCCATAATTGCGGATGGTAATC
>DASSLE010000524.1:0-4917 GCA_035689725.1 Pseudolabrys sp. | reverse complement strand
TGCGGAAAAGTTGTGCGTATCCGCTCAATATTTTTTGCGTATTCGCCAAGATCGTGCCGCCGCACACTTTCGTGTAGATGGCGGCATTCACAACCGCGTCGAACGCACCCTCCCGGTCAAGCGCATTAACCTGCGATGACGTCAGCAGTGCAGTTACGGCCAGTGAGCCAATGACTAATCGCTTCATGGCACTGATCCGGGGGATAGGGAGAAATAGGGAGCCAGACCGCTGACACAATGCCGGTAGCGCAGTCGAACAGCATTGCGAAATGTCAACTTGAGAATGTCCGTTCTTACCCCGAAAGCGGACATTGATCGCTGGGCTCGGAATGTCCGCTTTGTGCCAATAGCGGACATTCTGGTCATTCGATCACCTCGTCAGCGCGCCCGATTAGCGTGTTGGGGACATTGATGCCGAGCGCCTTGGCGGCCTTCAGGTTGATGATGAGCTCGACTTTAGTTGCCTGCTGAACCGGCAGATCGGCGGGTTTGTCGCCCTTGAGAATCTGGCCGGTATAGACGCCGGCCAGGCGGTATGAGCCCGTAATGTCCGATCCGTAGCTCTCCGGCCGCAGCGAACTCGCGTGCTTTGTAGACCGCGGGCACCCCATGACGAAACGCCAGCGCGGCGAGTTGCTCGCTATGGCCCGTGAAGAATACCTCGGTGCCGATCACGAGCCCGCCCGCTCGCAACTGGATCACCTTTGTGAAGACTGCATCGAAGTCACGTTCGGTGCTGGCATTCAGGACAAGGAGCTCCAGGCCGAGGCTGTGGGCCGCCGACAGCATCTCCTTCGATTCGGTCTCAGCAATAGCGGTATCGGTCGGGTTGACGAGCAGGGCCATGACGCGCGCCGTGGGTACCAGTTCGTGCAGCAATTCAAGCTCCTTCGGCACTAAGCCCACGGTCAATTGGGTCACCCCCGTGACGTTGCCGCCTGGCCGGTTAAGGCTGGCAACGAGGCCGAGTTGGACCGGGTCGCCGGCTGTTTCAAAGATGATCGGAATGGTCGTGGTCGCCGCCTTCGCCGCAAGTGCCGCCGGAGTTGTAGTCGCAGCAATCACCGAGACCTGGCGACGAACAAGATCGGCAGCCAATGCCGGGAGCCGATCGTATTGTCCGTTCGCCCAGCGGTATTCGATCGCAACGTTGTGGCCATCTACGTAACCGGTTTCACTCAGTCCTTTGAGAAAGGCCGACAAGGGTCGCGCGAAACCTTGCGGAGAAGCGGCATTGATAAACCCAACGACCGGCATCGCCGGATGTTGTGCCCGTGCCGCGAGCGGCCATGCAGCTGCCGCGCCGCCGATAAGCGTAATGAACTCGCGCCGTCTCATTGCCTCCCCCGAGGCTAAGGACAAAGGCATGTTAGCGGCTCACACTAGGAGACTGGAAGGGGGCGGCGAACTACACAATGTCCGCTTTGGGTCAAAAGCGGACAAACCGTCCCGCGCCAAAATGCAGCAATGTCCGCTGTTGTCCAAACGCGGACATTAGCCACTGGATCAACGTGGGCCCTCAATCGATATCGATAAATGTCAGTGGCCTCGCCACCATTTCCAGCGGCTTGCGCTCGGCGGCGGCGCCCCAGCGCCACGCAACCGCGCCGCCCAGCACCATCAGCAGTGAGCCGAGCAGATAGCCGCCAAATACGCTCACGCGCGAACCAGTGTCGATAAGGACACCAAATAGCCAGGGCCCAATGATGCCGCCTATGCCAGTACCAACCGCGTAGAAAAGGGCGATCGCCAGTGCGCGAATTTCCAGCGGGAAGGTCTCACTCACCGTCAGATAGGCCGAACTGGCGGCGGCAGAAGCGAAGAAGAAGACGGTCATCCAGCACAGCGTCTGTGTCTGCGCTGTAATCAGATCACGCGCGAACAGGAAGCCGGTGACCGCGAGCAAAAGGCCCGAAACAATATAGGTAAAGGCGATCATGGGTCGGCGGCCCTGCGTGTCGAACAGGCGTCCCATCAGCACCGGTCCTAGGAAGTTGCCCGCCGCAAATGGCAGCAGGTAATAACCGACATGTTCCGAACGAACGTCGTAAAAGTCGGTGAGGATGAGCGCGTAGGTGAAGAAGATGGCGTTGTAGAAAAACGCCTGGGCCACCATTAGTGCGAGACCAACATAAGTACGTTGGCGGTGGCGCTTGAACAGCGTCTGCGCTACTTCCCACAGCGGCGTATATTTGCGCGGGCGCAGCCGTACGCGCGGCAAGTCGTGCGCTGGCGGTAGTTTTTCGAAGTGGTGCTCTATACCTTCGATGACACGCTGTGCTTCATGGGAACGACCATGGGTCATCAGCCAGCGCGGGCTTTCCGGCAGCCATAGTCGCATGAAGAAAATCAGCAGCGCGAGCGTGGCGCCTATCAGAAAGCCGAGCCGCCAGCCGATTTCCGGATTGATGATGGCTGGATCGAGCAGCAATAGCGAGCCGAGTGCGCCTAAGGCTGCGCCGACCCAGAAGCTGCCATTGATGACGAGATCGGTCCAGCCGCGCACGCGCGCTGGGATCAGCTCCTGGATGGTGGAATTGATCGCCGCGTATTCGCCGCCGATCCCGGCGCCCGTCACGAAACGGAACATGGCGAAGCTTGCAAAATTCCAAGAGACAGCAGTGGCCGCGGTGCCAAGCAGGTAGATGGTAACAGTAATAAAGAACAGCTTTTTGCGGCCGAGCCGATCGGTCAGCCAGCCAAAGAAGACGGCACCTATCACCGCTCCCGCGATATAGGCACTGCTCGCAAGCCCGACGTCGGTGTTGGTGAAACGCAATACCGAACTCTCTTTGAGTGCGCCGGCAAGCGAGCCGGCCAGCGTTACCTCCAGTCCGTCAAGAATCCAGGTAACGCCGAGTGCCACGACCACGAGCGTATGGAAGTGGCCCCAGGGCAGCCGGTCGAGCCGCGCCGGAATGTCGCTCTCAATAACGCCATCCACCATCACGTGGCGTTCGCCTCTTCCTCGGCACCTAAATTAACGCCCTGACGCCGCTCATGTTCGGTATTGCGACTGGCTTGGCGAGCCCCGGATGTCCGCTTTGGGTCAAAAGTAACCAAACCGTCCGGTGGCAAAATCCGCCGTTGTCCGTTATTGTCCAAAAGCGGACAAAGGCCG
Source organism: Pseudolabrys sp. (assembly GCA_035689725.1). Lineage (GTDB taxonomy): Bacteria > Pseudomonadota > Alphaproteobacteria > Rhizobiales > Xanthobacteraceae > Pseudolabrys. The sequence goes on along the minus strand of DASSLE010000524.1, from coordinate 1,796 downwards.
CTTGTACTCCAATAGCGGACAAACGCGGGTGCAAAGAGTTTCGGTTACGAAATACGAGCAGCCCGACTGCTACGTCGGCGCGAAGGCTAAACAATCTGCCCACTATGTTCCGTCGCGAATACGTTTGCATACAGGTTGGCAACCCATTGTTGGCCTTCCTGGGTGACTCGCAGGTAGCGCAAAGCATCCACGATATAAGGCTGCACGATTTTCCAATAGAAATGCGGATAATTTGCCCGCAAATCGGCAGCACTATTATATTTCAGAATATTGCTCATTCCTGTTTCACGGAACTCATTAAATAAGGCAGCAGTCTTACGCAGATAATTAATATCTGCGAGCTGGCCGATTAGATCCGCGGCGCGCAGTAGGCCCGGAAAATCATCAGTCTGATCGTGCTGCTCGTCGCGTGGCACCGGAAACCGAGTGTGCTCAATATTGGTTTCGATTTCAGAAGTATCGAGATGGGTCAGCGCCACTTTGCCGAAGCGCTCACGCACAAATAACTTGGAACGCTCGACATGATAGGGTGTCATTGATGCATCAGTAGCACCCTCAGGGACGCTAACTTTATCGCCGGCTGTATTGATGACATAAGAGCCGTTGCTATCGCCACGGCAGACTCCGCGAACGTATCCGATGTCGTGGCATAGCAGCGAGACGATGAAATGCAACCACTCGCGGGGAGTGACTCCGCCAACGCTAATGTGCCGGCCCCGCAGAATCTCTTGTCCGACCAACGTCACCATAATGGTATGATTGACATCATGGTAGGCTGCGTCGCTCGTTGAGATATTCTCAAGCGCGAGCCGGGCGACAAAGCCCATGATACCGGGGTAGCTCGGTTCAAGAATTCCATAGGTTTGCGCGTACATAACCTGAAGCTCGTCCACAAACGCTTTAATAACGATCTGCGTGGGATTAAACATCGGGATCAATTTGATTTTACAAGCTTTATTGGCGGCTACAATCCAAGTTTATTGCAAGCTGAGAAAGACCACCAGGGTTAAGCGCGTCGCGCTCCGGTCCGCTCGTGCAGTCACTTGTTGTGTGATGTCCGCCATGGGTCAAAAGCAGACATTTCGCAGTGCAATCGCCATGTCCGCTTTACCCCCGAAAGCGGACATTGATCGGCGGCGCGGCGTATGTCCTGCCGGTACGCCAGCGAAGGAGCATGGTGCGTGCCGATGAAGAACGTGCCGGTTGCCGTGCCACAGTGTTCCATCGACGATGCGCGGCGCGAACCGTCTCGACTTATTCGGGGATTAAGGGTCCCCAATAGTCGCCGATGGGAACCGGACGCAATTCGTGTGCCTTGACGTGTTCTACGTTTTTTATGCGTTTCGCGCCGATAAATGTCTCGCCCGGTCGTTTCTTCCCTACGAGTCCGTGCGCTTCGCTCTCTGTTTCTACACCGACATAGTACCACCCGTGTAAATCCCTCATGGAGGTGCGGACCACCCAAACGTGACTTGGTTCAGTCATCGACACTGCCTCCTCAACAAGATCGAAAAACCGGCAACTAAGCGATCATCTCTCCTAAATACGATTTAAATAATCAACAAGCGCCAAGATGCGACTACGGAACGATCTTGTCAGCCCTCAAATCACGCAGCGCATGCAATACACCTAGTTGCAGTCGGCAGTGCCTTTAGGCGTTTGGGGTCAATATCTCCGCCGCATTGAGAGCAGACACCGTAGGTACCTTCGGCGATCCGCTTTAGCGCCTCGCCAATCTGTTGGATTTCCCGAATTTCAGAACTCTCTATGCCTTCGAGCGCGTCCTGATTTTCGAG